>JBDSBK010000324.1:0-9351 GCA_039921645.1 Dokdonella sp. | reverse complement strand
ACTCGGGTGGCGTGATGCGCTGGAACCATCTGGAGTTTTCCAACCCCACTGCAAAATTCAGCCGGATCGAAGGCATGCTCGAGTGGAATGCCGTCGACCCGACCAAGTCCAGCGTGAAGGCGACGATACCGATGAGCGGCGTCAGCACCGGTGTTCCCGATCTCGACGACGATTTCCGCTCGACCGATTTATTCGACTTCGCGAAATTCCCGAGCGCCACGTTCACCAGCACGCGCATCGCCAAAGCCGCCGGCACGAATCACTACACCGTGACCGGCGATCTGGCCATGCACGGGATCACCAAGGCGGTCACGCTCGATGCGACGATCAACAAGGTCGGCGACAACCCGCGCAACCATCTGCCTTCGGTCGGCTTTGAAGCCACCGCAACGCTCAAGCGCTCGGATTTCGGACTCGGGCGATATGTTCCCCAGGTCAGCGACGAGATCCGCATCGAGCTCACGATGGAAGCGTCCGATGTCGTCGAAACCGAAAAACACGATAGGGCCGAAGCCGCCGAGGTAGCCGCAGAAGCGGCCAAGAAGGCGACTCAAACACCGAAGAAGAACTAGCCATCGCAGACGGGAAACCCCTGACCATGGTCAGCAAGCTGACCACCGAAAAAGGCACCGAGGCGAATCCGAGCATGGTTTGCGACCGGCAGTAGCGCAGGCGCCGCTGTATACGGCCGACGCATGAGTGCGGCGAGCGGCAACAAACGCTCGCCGCGCGATGATGGGTCGCTGTCCGGGGCGCGTCTGCCTCCGACAAGCATCGCGGCCAAGCCGCTCACGCGCTCAAGCGACTGGCGGCCGCATTGCCCGCCTGGTCGGCAAAGTGCACATTTGCGAGATTGCGCCAAACGGTTAGCATGACGAACCCCGCGCCGTTTTTCCGGTGCGGGTCACAGGGGAGATCCGCAGTGCACCGACCGTTTGCGTCGATCGTGGTGGCATGCCTGTTCGCGGGCCTGTATGCGCTGATCGCCGAAGCGGACGTGCCCGCCCCTGCACTGCCTGGATGGACGATTGCCCAGCTTCCCGATGACGCGCGCGCCGATGCGGCGGCTGTCGTGCACGGCGGCATGGATGCGGGCTTCTCGCCCGTCGTCGGCAACACGCTGCAAACATCGACGAAGGGTGCGCGCTGGTTCCGGCTGAAGCTCGATGCGGACTGGTCGTCGGACGAGCTGCCTGTGCTCAGCATCGTCGACGCCGGATTCACGCATGCGCGCCTGTATACCCCACCCGACTACCACGAACAGCCGCGCTGGTTGTCGATGCGCGATCCGGCTGCGCGTTTCTCGCGCCACGCGATCGCGTTCCAGCTGCCGGCGCGTCTGCGCGCGGATCAGCCTGTCTATTTGCTGCTCGATGCAACGTTGACCACGAAGAATCCACGCGTGGTCAACACGGAGTTGGCAACCTATCAGGCTGCGGATCTGCATCATGTCCGCTTGACGACATTGTTCGCCGGCGTCGAGCTCGCGATGATCCTGGTTGGCCTGTCCCTCTGGCTTGCGCTGCGCGATCGCGTGTTCGGATATTTTGTTGGCTACACCACGTTGCAGCTCGCTTACTGGTTGTTGATATGCGGCGAGTTCTACGACCTGCCGACAGGCAGCCTGTTCAGTGGGCTTGATCAGAAGACGGCATGGCTGTTTGCGTTGTCGAGTTGCCCGCTGTCGGTGAGCTTCATCCTCGAGTTCTGCGATCTCCGGCGCGTCACACCGCGCATGGCGTCCGTGCTCGCCGCGACGCGATGGCCGTATGTCGTCGCGCTTGCATTGCTCCTGCTGCCGTTGCCGATAGCATCGAAAGACGTCATTGTCGCGACGCTGGGTAACACACTGGTCCTGTTCGGTGCGATCGTTGCGATTGCCGCCGTCACTCACGCGGCCTTGAGCGGCAATCGATCGCCGGTCTTCTTCCTCGTCGCATGGATGCCGCAGGTCGCGTTCACTGCTTTCCGCGTCGTCCAGATTCTCGCGGGCCTGCCGCAACCGACATGGCTCGAATACGGCTTTCCATTCACGATGGCATTCTCGAGTGTCGTCGTCGTACTCGGCCTCGCGGATGCGACCTTGCATGCGCGTCGCGAGCGCGATGTCGCCAAGGGACTGGCCGACCACGACGGTCTCACCGGCCTGTTGAATCGTCGCGCGCTCATCCATCGACTCGTCGACGAATTCGTCGAGGCGCATACCCGCGCGCGCCCGCTTTCGCTGTTGTTCCTCGATCTGGATCACTTCAAGGCGATCAACGATCGCCACGGCCACCTCGCCGGCGATGTGTGCCTCAAGGCCGTCGCCACGGCAATCGAATCGGCATCCGACGCCGGCGCCTGCGCGGGCCGTTATGGCGGCGAGGAATTTCTAGTGATCCTGCCTGGCATCGGTCAGGACGCGGCGCGAGTGATCGGCGAACACCTGCGTGCGCGCGTCGAACAGCTGCAGGTTGCCTTCGAGGAGCAGCTGCTGCACCTCACCGCAAGCATCGGCGTCGCCGAGGTCCTCGCGGGCGATACGTCGTACGAAGCCTTGATCGAACGCGCCGATGCCTCGCTTTACCGCGCCAAGGCCGACGGCCGCAATCGCGTCGGCTCCTGCGACACGATCGCTGCTGTAATCACCATCTGATCCGACCATGAGAGGACACCCATGACGACACCATTGCAACCTGCCGATCTTTTGCCGGGCGATGTCCTGCTGCACATGGGCGCAGGCGAACTGTCGAAGCTGATCGCATGGTCCGGCGACAGCGCCTACAGCCACGCGGCGATGGTGATCGCGGGCGGACAATTGATCGAAGCCGCGGCGGCCGGCGTGCGCCACGCGCGTCTGGGCGACCGCACGCACATGCTCGCCAACTTCAACTTCATCGACGTGTTCCGCCCGCTGAAGCCGATCGCCGCGGACACCGCGGGATTCGCGGCGGTGCTCGCGGCGGCCGAGGTGTATCTTGGTCGACCGTATCCGATGACCTCGCTGCTCACGCTGGGCGTCGTCTGCGCTGTGCGAAACAAGATGCCGGGCGATCCGAAGCTGCGACAGGCCTTGCGCATGGCATTCGATCTCGTGATCGACAACGATGCGAACCAGGTGGTGTGCAGCGAACTGGTCTATCGCGCCTACGATGAAGCAGCGACGAAGCCCGCGCACGCACTGCGCCTGCTGCTCGATACGCAACGTTCGGCCGGATCGGTGAAGCTGCCGCCGATCGATCTGCAGGTGCTGCTCGCCGAATGCATCGACGACTACAATCGCTCGCGCCAGAACACCGTGCCCAAGACCCTCACTGCGGCTGCGGACGATCGCGATCTCGATGAGCTGCTTGCCATGGCACGCACGAGCCTCGGAGTCGATGTCATGCCGCGGTCCGCCAGCGGTGATTACGCGCCAAATCCGAAAACGATCCTGCCCGCCGATCTGGAATTCAGTCCCGGTTTGCGCAAGATCGGACGACTTGCATTGAGTCGTTGATCTTCGGGAAATGCGGCAGTTGCCGTTTTTGCTGAGTGGCGGTCCCACAGGTCAAGCCAGGGTGATTCGACCTCAGCGTTGGTGAATTCCACTGCGGCTGTGGTGGGATAGAGTGCGAATGCTTGAGATCCATTGTGGGAGCGGCTTTAGCCGCGATGCTCTTTTTTGCCCCCTGCAAAGAAAGCAAAAGCAGCGCGGCTGAAGCCGCTCCCACAGGTCAAGCCATGGTGGGTTCTACAAACCCATATTGGATTCCACACGCAACGGTTGAGCGAACGAGCGCCGCGCTCCAACCTTGTCAGGCTCGCGGGCACGTCGCGGCTTGCGCCGCGACCAGTTTCGCGATGTCGGCAGCTGTCGCCGGTTTCGGCGGCGCGCCAGCGCCGTCGAACAGCACGCGCCACTGTCCATCGCTGTCCTTGACCCAGGTCGATGTGTACTTGCTGATCGAATACCGCTGCTTGGTGTTGGGGTCGAGATCCTCCGTCCACGCCGGGCCGGATGACAACGCGATGTTCGGATCGCCACCGATCGACACGAAGCCAGGATGCCAGCGCAACGAGAACGTCTTGCCTTCGATGATTTCCTTCCAGTCCGCGACGACGGCAGCGCGGCCGCGCACCGGCCTCGGACTACCCGCACCGAACACGGTGCCGCTGTGGACATGCGTTGCAAATGCGGCGGCATCGTGCGCTTCTACGGTCCTGGAGAAGCTGAGTTCGCGATCCCATACGTCGCATTCGGCAGCACTCATGCGCACCGGCGCAGGCGCACTCGCCGGCGCAGCCTTGGACTCATCCGCGAGCGCTGCCGCACTCAGCATCGTCAACGCGATCGCAGCCATCAACGTCTTCATCGAAATCTCCGTGCAGGCGAACCGCGCGCACCGTCGCAACGTGGTGCTCCGCCGCGAAGGCGAGCGGGTGAATCCTTGGGCATGCGCATCGAAGAGGCAAGACGACTGCTCCCGGTTTGCGCCGGGGCACGCCAAACGCGCGGTGACACGCGCGGTGGTGAGGTCACGGGGAGCAGCACCGGCCGTAATGTATTTGTGGGAGCGGCTTCATCCGCGATGGTTGTTGCTGCGCGAACGACACCATCCCCACCCAACCCTCCCCTTGAAGGGGAGGGCTTGAGCGCGCTGCTTTGAAGTCCTTCCCTTGAAGCGGAGGCCAAAGCGCGCTGCTTTGAAGTCCTCCCCTTGAAGCGGAGGCCAAAGCGCGCTGCTTTGAAGTCCTCCCCTTCAAGGGGAGGATTTAGGTGGGGATGGTTTTGTCCGTCGTTGCAAAGCAGCGCAGCTCAAATTTCTCCCGCATCGAGATGTGGCGTGCTACCAGGCGCGTTGATACTGCTCCGGCGCTTCGATCTTCACGCCAAGTTCCTGCGCTGCGCGACGAGGAAAATACGGGTCGCGCAGCATCTCTCGTGCGAGCAGCACCAGGTCGGCGTCGCCGCGCTCGATGATCGCGTTCGCCTGATTCGCGTCGGTGATCAGGCCAACGGCCGCTGTCGCGATTCCGGCGTCGCGACGAATGCGTGTTGCAAACGGCACCTGGTAACCGGGCGCGACCGGTATCTTCACGTGCGGGACGGCGCCGCCCGAAGAACAGTCGATCAAATCGACGCCATCGCTCTTCAGCCAGCGCGCAAGCTCGACGCATTCGTCGATGTCCCAGCCACCTTCGGCCCAGTCCGTCGCCGACACGCGCACGAACAGCGGATGCGGGACGGGCCAGACGTCACGCACCGCAGCGACCACTTCCCGCAGCAGGCGCGCGCGGTTGGCGAGCGAACCGCCATAGGCGTCCACGCGATGATTCGTCAGCGGCGACAGGAATTCGTGCAGCAGATATCCGTGCGCGGCATGGATCTCGATGACGCCGAAGCCGGCATCGCGCGAGCGCACCGCGGCCGCACGAAAATCCGCAACAACCTTGCCGATGCCGGCAGCGTCGAGTGCCACAGGCATCGCATACCCGGTATCAAACGCGATCGCGCTCGGCGCCAGCGGTGTCCACGCTCCGCTCGCCGCATCCAGCGCCTTGCCGCCACGCCACGGCACGTCCGTGCTCGCCTTGCGTCCCGCATGCGCGAGCTGGATTCCGATCACCGCACCCTGCGAGGAGACGAACGCAGCGATGCGCGACCACGCATCGCGCTGCGGGTCGTTCCAGATGCCGGTGTCGCCGGGCGAAATGCGCCCTTCTTCCGATACCGCGGTCGCTTCGGCGAATACCAATCCGGCACCGCCCACTGCGCGGCTGCCCAGATGCACGAGATGCCAGTCGTCGGGCAGCCCATCGACGGCCGAGTATTCGCACATCGGCGATACCGCAATGCGGTTGCGCAGAGTGACATTGCCAATCGTCAGCGGTTCGAACAGCGGCATGGATTCTTCCTGTGTGGATTTTCTTGCGGGTCGGTCCTGCGCCGAATATAACGGCACGCGTGCGGCGCAAGGTTTTTGCGTCGAACCGACCGGCTGGTTTCTGGCAGTTGCAAAGATGGATCGGCAGCACGTCATGCGAATTTCGAACAATTCAAATCCAAATCATCCACTTGGGCGGTACTCCTGAATTGATTTCTATCCTGCGCTCAGAATTCTCTCTGCGTTTCTCCTCGAAAATTAGCGACTAATTAACGGTGTCTGTGATCCAGTTCACCAATGGGGTGACGACAACGGGGTGTGACGCATGTTGCCGATCGATCTGGATGTGACACGCAGTGTGCGGGCCTACATGGCCTCATGCCTCGACAAGCACGAATTCTCGCTGGAACGCGTGCATCGTGGCTTGCGCGAAGCGGCGTGGTATTCGCCGAAGGACCGCCGCGCATTGCGGTCGCTGTGCGATGAGCGTCCGCAGGAATTCACTCGCTGGCTCTACGAGCGTGAGCGCGACGGTCGCTACACGGGTCTGGTGATGGTGTGGCCTGCCGGGTATTCGACGCCTATCCACGACCATGCGGGTTTGTGGGGCATCGAGATGGTGCTGCAGGGTTCGCTCAGCGTCGACGACTACGAACTCACCGCGAACGACGGCGTGCACGCGCAACCGCGCTTCGTCGGCGCCACCGTGCTTGAGGAAGGTCAGTCCTGCGCATTCGCGGGTACCGAGGGGCACGCACACCGCTGCACCAATCTGTCGGCACGACGCCCGGCGGTTACCTTGCACGTGTACGGCGGGCTGCTCGACGCCTATCGCAATTTCGAACCGATTCGCGGCGGCTTCTATGTGGCGCAGCCGACGATCGCAAAGAACGATGGCGGCCTCGGGCTTGAGCGTGCGCGCGGCGCCTGATCCGCGCAGGTCGGGCGCGTCGTCGCCCTCTCGTATCTCGGACCGGACGGCGCCTGCACGATCTGCAAGCTGTGAACCGCGAGCACTTTCGGCGACGATAGGCGTTTCGTTCGCTGGAACTTCAGGATGCGCCTGCGCGCCGTGCTCGCACTGCTGTGGACTTTTGCTCTATGCGGCTGTGCGTCGACATCGACGCACGCCGATGGGCCGCCCGACCGCCACAGCCTGATCCTGATCTCGATCGACGGCTTCCGTGCCGACTATCTCGACCGCCACATCACGCCGACGCTTGCCGCATTGGCCGCCGATGGCGTGCGCGCGGAATCGATGAAGCCGGCGTTTCCAACGCTGACCTTCCCGAATCACTACACCCTGGTCACCGGCCTCACGCCCGATCACCACGGCATCGTCAACAATCGCATGCGCGATCCGGTCAACGACCATCGCTTCAACTACAAGGACAAGACCACCACTGCCGATCCGTCCTGGTGGGGTGGCGAACCGATCTGGGTCAGCGTCGAGAGGCAGGGATTGCACGCGGCGACGATGTTCTGGCCCGGCTCCGATACCGCGATCGGTGGCGTGCGCCCAAGCGAATGGTTGCCCTTCGATGGCGCGCTGTCGCCCGACCGACGCGTCGACCAGCTGCTGCAGTGGGTCGATCTGCCGGCGGCGCAACGCGCAATCCTCTTCACGCTGTACTTCGACCAGGTCGACCACGCCGGTCACGACAGCGGTCCCGATACAGCGGGCGTCGATGCAAAGCTCGCCGAGGTCGACGCGGCACTCGCACGTCTCGTCGATGGCCTGAAGCGGCGCGGCCTGTTCGAGCGCACGAACCTCGTGCTCGTCTCCGATCACGGCCAAAGCACAACCGTGCGCGAACGGCGCACGTATCTCGACGACATCGTGCCTCTGACCGATGTCGACGTCGTCAACTACGGCATCCTCGCCGGTATCCAGCCGCACGCCGGCAAGACGCAGGAAGCCGAACGCGCCCTGCTCGTGCCACATGCGCACATGCAGTGCTGGCGCAAGACCGAGGTTCCGGCGCGCCTGCACTACGGCACGAATGCGCGTATCCCCGCCCTGCTCTGTCTCGCCGAGGACGGCGGCAACATCACTTCGCACGACTACGAAAACGGCGGCGGCCACTACTCGGCCGGCGAGCATGGCTACGACAACGACAATCCGAAGATGCGTGCATTGTTCGTCGCGCACGGCCCGGATTTCCGCCGCGGCGTGGTCGTGCCGGAGTTCGACAACGTCGACGTGTATCCGTTGCTCACGCATCTGCTGCGCATCAAGGCGCAGGCAAACGACGGCGACTACGCAGCCGTCGCAGCCATGTTGCGTAACGAAGTGCGGTAAGCCGACTCAACGACTGGCCCTGCAGCGCCGTACCGTGGGAGCGGCTTCAGCCGCGATGCCTTTGCATGCTCCTGGTGAGAGCGGCTGCCTAGCATTCATTTCGTGGAAGCATGTCAGCCGCCATCCAATGCTCCCGTCTTGTGGGAGCGGCTTCAGCCGCGATGCTCTCCTTGATCCAACCACATCGCATCCCAGAAAGGATACTGCCCGATTCGCGCAACCAGGCCAGCGCGCACAGGATTGAGCACGACATAGCGCGCGATGCCGACGAGTTCCTCGTCATATCGAATGGCATGGTCATGAAACCCGTTCGCCCACAGCGCTCCCCTGTTCCCGCTGGCCACATTCACGGCACGCGCGCAGGTGCCCTTGAGCCGGCGAACGACCATGGACAGCGAATCCCTCGGCCCCAATTCAATCAAGCCGTGCCAGTGATCCGGCATCAACACCCAGCACATCAGCAACGATTGGTGCCATAGCAGCGGATCGCACAAGCTCCGCGACGCAATGCGTGCGAGTTCCCACTCGGAGAAGGTTCGGCGGCGCGACTCGGTTGCGAATGTGATGAGGTAGATGCGGCCCGCTTCGCTGCGGCGACCTGCACGCAAGCACGCGCTGCCGGTTGATGGAAATGCTGATGCTGGCATGTCGGACAGCATCGTTGCTGCGAGCGTCGTCCGGAAGCTCGCTCTGTCGAACGTTCGCGTAGGAAATGCTCTCGAATGCTTCGCGGCTGAAGCCGCTCCCACAGGCATGGGGTGAAATCTCGGGCCAGGAAGTCGAGAGATGCATTCAAAAGCATCGCGGCTGAAGCCGCTCCCACAAATCCTGGGCCGGTGTTCCATCACGAATGCATTCGTGATCCTGTGGGAGCGGCTTCAGCCGCGATGCTCGTTCACCAAGGAGCGATGAAAAGAAACGTGGCGATATCGCTTTTCGCGGCAGGAAAAAGTGTTTTGCGCTCCGTGAAGAACCAGTCGCTCCGATATCAGCGATTCAACTCGCGCAGCGCGGCTTCCGTGTAGCGCGGGCCCGCAGCGACACCCTGCGGTGCGATCGCATCGATCGCCGCAATCTCGCTGTCGCTCAAGACGACTTGCGCAGCGCCGACATTCTGCTCGAGACGGTCGAGGTTGGTCGTGCCGGGGATCGGCACGATGCAATCGTTCTGCGCGAGCAACCATGCGAGCGCGAGTTGCG
>JBDSBK010000323.1:0-8074 GCA_039921645.1 Dokdonella sp. | reverse complement strand
GCGGCTTCAGCCGCGATGAATGTTTCCGTGCGCTGACACCATCCCCACCCAAACCTCCCCTTGAAGGTGAGGGCTTGAACGCTTTGTTTAGAAATCCTCTCCTTCAAGGGGAGGGTTTGAAAGCGTTGTTTTGAAGTCCTCCCCTTCAAGGGAGGATTTAGGTGGGGATGGTGTTCGCGATGCAGCGACAGCATCGCGACTTCCACCGCTCCGACGTCGGACGGTCGGGCTGCTACGCTATGCACGCCCCGTCTACGGAATCGCTCATGGATCGACGCACTGCCATTGCCGTCCACGGCGCCTCCGGTCGCATGGGTCAGGCGATTTTGCACATCCTGTTTGCGCGTGCGGATGTGACGCCGGTTGCGGCTCTCGTTCGCGGCGATTCGCTGCTCGTGGGTACGTCGCTGGCGCGCAGCTTCGGCGAATTTGCTGCCGACCTGATGTACACGACAAGCCTGTCCGCGAGCTCGGCGCCCGATGTACTGGTGGATTTCAGTCTGCCCACCGCGTTTGACAGCGCGCTTGCGTGTGCGCTGGAACGCAGGATTGCCTTCGTCAGTGGCACCACCGGTCTCGACGATCGCCAGCTGGCCGCGCTTGCGCGCGCGTCCGAATCGATTCCCGTCCTGTGGAGCGCGAATTTCAGCTTGGGCGTTGCGTTGCTGTCGCGGCTGGTTGCGCAAGCCGCGCGTGCACTGCCGGACTGGGATTGCGAAGTCGCCGAAGCGCATCACGGCGCGAAGAAGGACGCACCATCCGGTACTGCGCTTGCGCTCGCGCGCGAAGTGGCCGCCGCGCGCGGTTCGGATTTCGACACGGCCGCGAAGCTGCGCGAAAGCGGCCTGCGTTCGACGGGCAGTATCGGTTTCGCCGTCACGCGCGCAGGCGACATCGTCGGCGAGCACACCGTGATGTTCGCGACATCGGGTGAGCGCATCGAACTCGTCCATCGGGCGACGGATCGCATGGTCTTCGCGCGCGGTGCCGTTACGGCGGCGCGCTGGATCGCACGCCAGTCGGCGGGGCGGTACGCGCTGGCGGATGTGCTGGCCAGCGCGTGACGCTTCCGAGGACTATGGCGTACCTTCGAAACCGTCCCTGAAAATGACGTCCGCAGTGACGGTGAAGCTGACAGGTACGGTGGCCACTGCCTGATCCGGATCGTTGCTGTTCACGCAGAGATTGGCCGAATACGAACCCGCGCCCAGGGTCGCCGCATCCAACGTCGCGACGACGGGGGACGTCATGCTCGGTAGCGTCGTACCGCTGGTGACATCGAGCGAGAGCCAGGGCACGTTCGCGGGGGAGTCGCAGGGTGGCGGGCTCGTGGCAATCGCGAGTGCCTTGAGCGCGATCGTGCCATTGCCGATCTGTGCGACCAACGTGGCAGCACCTGTGGTCTTGTTGACCGTATACATGCTGTGGGTCGGGGTGTCGGCGAAGTACAGGATTCCCGTCGCGTGGTCAAAGGCCAATCCGGCGACGTTGCTGGTGTCGACGCCGAGTGCGCCAACGGCAGTGGCGACGGCGGTCGTCTTGTCGATCGTGACGAGCACGTCGCCGTTTCTGTCGATACCGTACATCTGCCCGCTCGCGTCGACAGCGATCGCGGTGATGCCGTCTGCAACAGTCAGTCCCGAAATCGCACCGACCGGCGTTGTTGCGCCCGTCGCAGCGTTGATGGTGGATAGCGTCTGTCCCGCTGTTGGACCCACCCAGTACAGCGTATCCGTGGTCGGATCAGCGGTCATTGCCCAAACGTCACCACCGCCCGACGCCGCGGAGATTTGCGTGGACGCGCCGGTCGTCGTGTCGATCGAATAGAAGCCGCTGTCGCCCAGCAGGTATTCCTTGCTGAAATCATGATTCAGGAAGCCGGCTCCCCACATCGACGCGGGCGCTGTGCCCGCTGTGCCGATGACCGTCAGGGTGGCTGGCGAAGCGACATTCAACGAAAAATAGTTGCTCGCTGCATTGTCCACGCCATAGCCCGGGACATTGGCGCCGAATGGCGAAGCGGGTGCGGGCGCTTCCACGATCGACCAAGTGAGGTTTGCGCCGCCGGTATTGCCGATCGTCAATGCGACGCTCGTACTCGTCCCGTGTTCGGCCGAACCGCTCAATGTCGACGGGTTGACCGTGATGTTCGGCGGCAAGCCATTCGGGGCTGCCGTTGCTTGCACGGCGCCTGCTGCAACGAGCAGGACCAATAGTTGCGGCAGGCGAAAACGCGCGATAGCTGGACGCGCGTTTGATGCCAGAATCGTCATGATGACTCTCCTTCGATGTCAGGGGTTCGCCGTTAAGCGACGCTTGCGAGCATTGCGCGCCGCGCACCGACTGCAAATCCTACTCCAGGCACGTGGTGGAGGGTGACAGTCGCATTCTGAAGCCACAAAAAAAGGGGCGCTTGCGCGCCCCCAAGGAGAGTGACTCGTGAAAGTTGGAGTCGATCAGAAGTAGATCTGAGCGCGCAGTTCGAACACGCGCGGATCGACAGCGGCGTCGCCGTTGATGGGTGCCCCGAAATGCTTGGTGCTGTTGGCCATGATGTAGTTGGCCTGGAACTTGAGGTGCTGACCGAGGTACCAGTTCGCGCCCAGCGTGATGTCGTGTTCCTTGCCACCCAGGATCAGACCGTCGTTGAGGTCGAGCTCGCTGTAGCGCAGGCCGACTTCAAACGCGCCGTAGTCGTGCATTGGACGCACATTGCCGATCGAGCCATTCTTGTACGGACGGCTCTCGCCCGTCAGCACCCATGAGCCCTGTACGTAATAGCCGTCGCCGCTGTAGCTGTGTTTGGCGGCCGTATTTGCACTTCTGCTGCCGGTCACATAGTCGGTGCTGAAGGTCAAGTACTCGGCTTGCACCAGCAGCGGACCGTGGATCCATGCCGCTTCGAGACCGAGGCGATCGATGGATTCGCCGTCACAGGTGCTCTGATCCGTGTAGCAGAAAGCGAGGTTTCCGCTGTCGATCAGGCGCGTGGCGGTCAGGTTCGCTTCGGGGCGCGCACGAAAACGAGCTACCGGCTTGCTGATGCGGTTGAAGCCGTCGGTGGTGGCGTCACGTGTCTCGCTGGATGCGGCAATGCCCAGATGCAAGACATTGCTCTCTTCGCGCGAGCCCTGACCCGGTTGGCGATTGAACGGATTCCAGACCACGCGACCGGCCGGACCGTGACCGTCGTTGTCACCGTTGAGGTCGCCGCCGCTGAAGTAACCGGCGTAGAGCAACCAGCCCGGGATTTCGGTGTACAACCATTCGGCGCCGATGCGACGGCCCATGTTCGTGGCCTGCACCGGCAGCGCGCGCTCGAGGAACGTGGTCGCGCTCGAGCTGATGTTTTCTTCCCAGCCAACCGGCGTCTTGAACTGACCGACGCGGATTTCGCCGATTTCCTTGTTGCTGTAACGCAGGAAGTTGTCGATCCAGGTGCCGTGCACGCCCGCGCCGCTCGGCGTGGTCTTGAAACCGGTCACAGTGAAGTCGTAGCCGACGTTGAAATCAAATCCGTACGGCAGCTTGCCGTAGAAGTTGAATTCCTTGCGCCGCCAGGCATTGAGGTCCGGCAGAATCTCGGCATGCGTCGCCGGGTTCGCAACGTCGCCCGAGAAGTTGTTCATGTCGTACTGGTACAGACCCTTGAAACCGAATTCGTATCCTTCGGCGGGCTTGTACTTGGTCGGCCAGTCGTTGAGCAGGTCGTAGGCCATCGCGTTGGTACCGAACGCGCAGAAGAGCGCGGCGGCGATCGCATGTCGCAGTTTCATTGGACTCCTCGAGGCGGGGCTGGAACTGGCGCGCAGTCTCGTCGCCGGTTGTTACGCTTCGATGACAAGGGAACGGTCTTTTAACGCGAGGGGCGCATCTGCGCCGATGCACGAACGTGTCACGCGATGACCGTCTTGTGACGATACGCGCACAAATCGTTGATCGCGCAGTCGGGGCATTCGGGCTTGCGCGCCTTGCAAACGTAGCGGCCGTGCAAGATGAGCCAGTGATGCGCGTCCTTGCGGAATTTATCGGGCACGACTTTGGCAAGCTTGTCTTCCACAGTGCGCACATTCTTGCCCGGCGCCAATCCGGTGCGATTGGCGACGCGGAAGATATGCGTGTCGACTGCGATCGTGGGTTCGCCGAATGCGGTGTTGAGCACCACATTGGCCGTCTTGCGACCGACGCCGGGCAAGGCTTCGAGCGCTTCGCGCGCGCGCGGCACCTTGCTTCCGTGTTGCTCGACGAGCATTCGACAAGTCGCGATCACGTTCTTGGCCTTCGCGTTGAACAGGCCGATCGTGCTGATGTAGCGCTTCAGACCCTCTTCGCCGAGATCGAGAATCTTCTGCGCCGTATTGGCGACCGGATAAAGCTTTCGAGTCGCCTTGTTGACGCCGACGTCGGTTGCCTGTGCGGACAGGATCACCGCGATCAGCAATTCGAACGGCGTCGTGTAGTCCAGTTCGGTGGTCGGATGCGGGTTGAGTTCGCGCAGGCGACGGAACAGTTCGACGATCTTCTCGCGCTTCATTGCGTGGACGGATCCTTGTCGTCGCGCTGGCGCCGCGCCTTGCCACGTGCAATCGCTTCCAGCACCGCATTGCGCGTTATCGGCGATGCGGGGGGCGACGACAGGACTACTGTGGGAGCGGTGCAATTGCGGTCATTCCTGCGAGACGCTCATTGCGCGCATCGAAACGCGCGCGCGCGTCCGCAGCGCGTGCGAGTACCTGCGCACGCGCGAGCGGCGCAGGAGCAACCGGCAGCAAGGCGATGCAGTCGACCGGGCAGGGTGGCAGGCAAAGCTCGCAACCGGTGCATTCCACGGTAATGATCGTATGCATCCTTTTTGCCGCGCCGACGATCGCATCGACCGGGCAGGCCTGAATGCATTTCGTGCAGCCGATGCAAACGTCTTCGTCGATGAACGCAACGATGGGTGGCGCCTCGCTGCCGCAAGCTGGATCCAGCGGCTTCGACTCGCGACCGAGCAAGCTTGCCAACGCTGCAACGCCCGCCTCGCCGCCGGGCGGGCAGCGGTCGATGTCTGCGACATTGCTCGCGATCGCTTCGGCGTAGGCGCGACAGGTCGGATAGCCGCAGCGCGTGCATTGCGTCTGCGGCAACAAGTCGTCGATGCGTCCGATGAGATTGGGCAGGTTCACGGCGTCGCCAGCGTTGGCGTGATGACGACATCGGCTTCGATTTGATGGCATTCGACGATGCGCGACATCTCCCGAAAAGTCTGCTTCGTTGGCGCACGCCAGGCGTGACCACAACTCATACAGCGGAATCGCGACTTGACCACCCAACCTGCAACACCCGGAAAAATGAGAGCGACGTTGAAAGCGATCCACGCTGCGGCAAACAACGATATCGCTGGAGGCGTCTGGAACAGGTAGAGAAGTCCCGCCATGAGCGGATCCGAAACGATCAGCACAAGGAATATCAATCGGCGCGGCAGGGGATCGTCTTCGCCCTTGAATGTTTGGCAACGAGGACAACACAGGCTGTCGATCTCCTCGCCGGTCAGCGCCAGCTCATCGCCTCGATAGGCTGCGACGACGTGATGTGCTCGCTCTGCGTCTGCATCGGCGACCATCACGCGACAGCCGCCGAAAGCGAGCGTTTTCAGCCAGTCGAGCCGCACGATGCCGGTATCGAACGACCACGCACCGATGCCATGGCCGCGCAACAGGGCTTCCACGATGTGTGCGTCCTGCGCTTCGGCTGCCCAATAGATGCGTCGCATGGGCCGCGCTCAGTTCAGTCCGCGCAGTTCGGCGATGACACGATCTCGGAGGCCGGAGATCGCATGCGTCACGGCTTTTTCGGCTTGTGCGTCGCCACCATCGAGTTTGTCGACATTTGCTTGCCAAGCTTCGAAAACGGCGCGCCCCTGTATCTCGGCGGCTGGCGACACAAGCGTCGACATGTCGCGCACGACGCCGACCTTGCCCCATCCGCTGACACGATTCTCATCGCTGTGGTCGCCACCGTAGTAGCGACGATCGGTGATTTCCTGCAACTGACCGAGCGTTTCCAGCACCATGAAACCCGCGGTGCGCGTGTTGCGATGCGCTTCGGTGGTCTGGTTGCGCCAGGTGTTGTAGCTGGTGCCGAACAGCGCGACGGTAAGGCTGATCAATGCGACGGCATTTCGCCGCACGCTTGCGGCGAAACGCTGCCGGAATGAAATCGTTGCGTGCAAGTCGGACATGCCGTGCTCCTCGCGCCGCCCTGGTGCGGGCTACTTGACCGGCATTCCGGGCGCCGCGCCATTGTCGGCATCGAGCAGGAAAAGATCCGCACCGCCGCTGCCGGCCGAAAGAATCATGCCTTCGGAAACACCGAAGCGCATCTTGCGCGGTGCGAGATTCGCGATGAAGACGACACTGCGGCCGACGAGTCTTTCGGGTTCGCCGTAAGCGGCGCGGATGCCGGAAAAAATCTGGCGCTTGCCGAGATCGCCGGCGTCGAGTTCGAAGCGCAGCAGTTTGTCGGAACCCTCGACGAGGTCGCAGGCGAGCACTTTGCCGATGCGCAGATCGAGTCTGGCGAAGTCGTCGATCGAGATCGTAGGCAGGCCAGGCGTGACCGCCGCTGGCGCCGTCGCCTTCAAGCCCTCCCCTTCAAGGGGAGGGTTGGGTGGGGATGGTGTCGTGCTTGTCGCGACAGAAGGCATCACCGCTGACGCCCCTCCCACAATCACCGCCTCTGCAGGCTTCAACGTTTCCTTGGAGGCTTCGATCATGGCTTCGATGTTCTTGCGGTCGATACGCGTCTGGATGGGGGAGAACGGTTTGATGACGTGGCCGAGCAGCGGGCGGTCGACGTCGCTGAAGCTGCTGAATTCAAGGTTGAGAAATTCCTCGACGCGATTCACGGTGGCGGGAACGATCGGTTTCAGATAGCAGGCGATCGCGGCAAACATGCTGATTGCCTGCGTGCACACCCGATGCAACGCGTCGCGTTCGGACTCGTCCTTCGCAAGATTCCATGGCTTGGCTCGAGCAATGAGATCATTGGCGACATCGGCGGCCTGCACGATGAGTCGCGTGACGCCCGCATAGTCGCGGTCGGAATAGAGTTCGACGCAGCGACGCAGTTCCTGAATCGTTGAATCGTACCGATCGCCTTCGGCATGCCCTTCTTCTTCGTCCAGCGAATCGCAGAGCTTCCCTTCGAAATATTTTTCGATGAATCCGGCACACCGGCTCGCAATATTCACCCACTTGCCAACCAGGTGCGAATTGACGCGCTCCTCGAAACTCTTCATATCGAGATCGATATCCGCAAGCGTCGGCCCGAGCAACGTTGCGAAGTAGTAGCGCAGATAGTCCGGGTCGAGATGATCGAGATAGGTACGCGCGTTGACGAACGTCCCGCGCGACTTCGACATCTTCGCGCCGTCCACTGTGAGGAAGCCGTGCACGTTGACCGCGCTCGGCGTGCGCAGGCCCGCGCCGTGCAGCATCGCGGGCCAGAACAGCGTGTGAAAATAGACGATGTCCTTGCCGATGAAATGCACCATCTCGGTGTCGTTCGCAGCGGGCGCGGTAAAGCGCTCGAAGTCCGCAGGCGACAACTCCGGTTTCCTGCCGCTCTCGCACAGTTCCTTGAACGCAGCGAGATAGCCGACGGGCGCGTCGACCCAGACATAGAAGAACTTGCCCGGTTCGTTCGGGATCTCGAATCCGAAGTACGGCGCATCGCGCGACACGTCCCAGCTGCGCAGTCCGTCGCCGAACCATTCCTGCAGCTTGTTGACGACTTCGCCCTGCAGGCCGCCGGTTGCGCGGCGTTCTGCGAGCCATTGCGTCAGCATCGCCTCGAAGTCGGCAAGCTTGACGAACAGGTGGCGCGATTCTTTTTCGATCGGCGTCGCGCCCGACACGACCGAATACGGATTGATCAGGTCGGTCGGGTTGTAGGTCTTGCCGCAGACTTCGCAGGCGTCGCCGTACTGATCCTTGCTGTGGCAGTTCGGGCACTCGCCCTTGATGAAACGATCCGGCAGGAACATTTCCTTGAGCGGATCGTAGAGCTGCTTCACCGGGCGCGATTCGGT
>JBDSBK010000322.1:0-9045 GCA_039921645.1 Dokdonella sp. | reverse complement strand
CAGCTCGGCGACGGCCACCAGCGCGGGTGGCATGCCATGCGTATCGAGGCGCGCCAGCGTGGCCTTTGCTTCGTCGAGCCGGCCGAGCAGCAGCAGCCGCCGCGTCGCGATCAATCGCGCCTGCAATGCATTGGCGCGATCGGACCGCGCATCGAGCATCGCCGCCGCCGCTGCGAGCGAACGTGGCGAACCGCCGAGGTCGCGCATGGCCAGCGCGACTTCTGCCTCGGCGACGATGCAGCGCGCGCGTGCGAGTTCCTCGTTAACACCGAAGCCGCGCGCTGCGCGTCGCAGCAGATCGCGCGCACGCGGGTGCTCGCCGAGTTGCGCCATGGCGATGCCACGCAGTGCCAACGCCGGTGGATCGTCGCGCAGCGCAACCCGCTTGAGGGCACCGAGAGCGTCGCCGGTGGCGAGCGCGCGCGCGGCGGCGGCGATCAGGGAGTCCATCACGACACGCTGCCGTGTCGCGCTGACCTCGCGTCGCGCTCGCGACGCCGGGTCGCCGACGCAACATTCCGGGCCATCAAGACGGTGCAACCCACAGCAAGGTCCGGACAATGTCGGGTTACGCGCGCGTGCATGTCGCCCGTGGCTTGTGAAGTGGCGCACAGTTTATACGTCGCGCGCGCGGCCCGACTTCTCATTGCAAAAGAGGCGTGGTAGCGTCCCGCGCCTTGGCATCGCCTCGGGGCAACGTATCAACGCAAGGTTGATACCGATGGGTGGTGCACGGATCAAGACAGTAGCTGCGCGTTCGAAGGGTTCGCGAACCAACGCGCAAGCGTTGGCCGCCAGGGAGAGGGGGTGGGTATGGGGCGCAGACTGATTCGTTTCGCGGTGGCCGAGACGCGCCTGGGTGTGTTGGCGCCATTCGCGCGCTCAAAGCCATTCGCAATCGCAAAGGATCGCGCGCAACCATCGAGCATGGTTCGCTGCAGCGGCGGCCTCCATCGATCCGCGGATACGGATTTCTTCGCGAATTCCTCAAGCCGCATACGCCGCGCGGGTGACTGACGAGCACAAGTGCGTGCGGGCTCATGTCGCGGCGCAATGACTGCGTGATTCCGGAAAGAAAGTCGGTGAACGAACGTTGGGGAATGCGCGATCGGGATCGCGAATGACGGTGAGGCACGCCTGGCAGCATCGGGCGCCAATGGATGGATTAGGGATAGAGCATGAATAGATCGAACCGATGGACGAAGGCGCAGCCGTTCGCGCTGGCGGCGATGGCGATGGCTTGCACGGTGCTGAGCGCATCGACGGCCCTGCTCGCGCCGACCGACGCTAAAGCGGCAATGCCCGTGCAGGCAGTTGCGCCGACGACAGCGTTGGCGACCGCAGCAATCCTGCCCGGCGATCCGAATCTCGCGACGCGCCCACGCTTCGTCGTGCCCCAAGGCAAGGGCCGCCAACGCGTGCCGCATGCGACTGCGGCGGACTATCGCAACGCGCCGTACCTGCCGGCAACCGACAACGGGCTCGTATCGAAGGCGAAGAGTCTGTCGCCGATGGCGAATCTCAACGGCGCATTGCCGCCGCCGTCGCCGGCCGATCTCGGCGAGAGCGATGAAGTGGTGCTCACGCCGGCGATCCACACGCTCGCCGATTCGCTCGGCCGCAACCCGGTGCAGATCTACAACTGGGTGCGCGACCATGTCGTCTTCACGCCGACGTACGGTTCCATCCAGGGCGCAGACGCGACCCTGCAGACGCGCCGCGGCAATGCATTCGATACCTCGAGCCTGCTGATCGCGCTGCTGCGAGCGAGCAATATTCCCGCGCGCTATGCGTACGGCACGATCGAACTGCCGTCTGCTGCTGCACAGAACTGGGTCGGCGGCGTCAACGTGCCGGAAGCGGCGATCGCGTTGTTCGATCAGGGCGGCATTCCGGTACAGGGCGTCGTCAGTGGTGGCAGCATCGGTGCGATCCGGCTCGAGCATGTGTGGGTCGAAGCGTGGGTCGATTTCAATCCGTCGCGCGGCGCGATCAATCGCACGGCGACGACATGGGCGCCGCTCGATGCCGCGTACAAACAATATCGTTACGCCGCCGGTTTGTCGGTGCGCGCGGGTGTCACCGTTGATACTGCTGCGCTCGCGACGCAGATCGGACAGGGTGCGGCGGTCAGCGTCGACGCGGTCAGCGGCTTGAATGTCGCGTCGATCGCGGCGGCGTACACAGACTTCGGCAATCGCGTCGCCGGTTACATCACCGCACACAAGGCCGGCGCGACAGTCGCCGATGTGCTCGGTTCGCAGTCGATGATCGTCGAAGGCCTGCCGATCCTTGCAGGCTCGCTGCCGTACAAGACGATCGCGCTCGGCGCGGTGTACGCGGCCTTGCCGGATACCTTGCGCTGGAAGGTGCAATACGGTGTCTACGCGAGCGAGTTCGACCGCAGTCAGGGCACTGCACTCGCAAGCGTGTCGCAGTCGTTGCCGAAGTGGGTCGGCAAGCGCCTCACGCTGACCTTCCCGGGCGCCAGCGCCGGCGACGAAAGCAAACTCGCGACACGACTCAACACCAATCCGCTACCGACGACACTGTCAGCGGCGACGATCAACACGAAGGCGCAGCTGAGCATCGACGGACAAGTCGCCTCGAGCGGCGGCAGCATTCCGTTTGGCGCGACCCTGCTCGGCGGCCTCGGTGTGTTCGATCCGCAAGTTGGCGACTGGACCTACACGTCGAGCGCGCGCGTGGTCGCGGGCGAAACGCACGCTTTGGCAATGGTCGGTCAGGGTGTCTCTTCCGCAATGCTCGCCGCCAGCCGCGATCGCCTCGCCGCGATGGCTGCGCAATTGTCCGCGCACCACTACGCCGGCCTGAATCAGGATGGTCTGGTCGGCGAAGTGCTCAACTATGCCGCGCTCGCCTATGCGACCACGGTCGCGGGCAATACCGATCTGATGTGCAAGGCCTGCGGAATCGTCGGCTATGCACTGCCGACGATCGTGCGCACGGACACTCATGCAAGCGTCAGCGTTTCAAATGGCTTGCCGCAGAACCTCAGCTTCCCCGGCGTTGCGTTGAGCGTGGAATCTCTCGGACGCACCGCGGTCGCGACCGACAATAACGCGGCACATGCGCTCGCATTCCAGCGCACGTATGGCGAACGCGCTTCGGCCTATTCGCACCTGCTGCTTGATGCGTTGTTCACCGATGCCGATCACGCCGGACGCGCGGCTTCGACCGTGCGCGCGCTTCAGGCAGCGAATACCGCGAATCAGAAAATCTTCCGCGCAACATCGGTGAACAGCGCCACCGTCCTGCCGCAGTTGAGCGTCGATGCGGCAACGGTGTCGGTCGTGCAGGACGCGATCCAGTCGGGGCGCACGGCGACGATCAGCCAGTCGAATGTAACAGTCGGCAGCTGGAGCGGCGTCGGCTACCTGCTCGAAGACGCGAGCAGCGGTGGCAGCGACTACGAAATCACGGGGCGCGATGGCGCAGAGCTCGATGTCGCGCATGGCTGGTTGCCGTTGGCGATGGCGGGCGCGGCACTCGGCGTGCAAGGCGACGCGGTCGCCGGGGCGGTGCAAGGTGCGCTGACCGCTGAAGCGAATTACTACAACGCCGCCGTTGCGTTGCTGGCCGACTACGGCACGGTGCCATGGGCGAACTTCGTCGGCGCGCCGATGGTTGTCAGCCAGTGGTGGCTGTGCGCGCTGTGGGACGGTTTGCCGGCTGGCATCGGCGACATCGGCACGTCGATCATCAGCACGATCAGTGTCGACGACACGACCACTCTCCCGGGTGGACCGCAGACGAACAACCCGCCGTATTTCACCAGCACGCCGGTCGTCAACGGCGCGCTGAATCAGCCGTATCAGTATTTCGCGATGGCGATCGATCCGGATGGCGATGCGCTCACGTTCCAGCTCGCCAACGGTCCGTCCGGCATGTCGGTGTCGAACGGTGGGTTGCTGAGTTGGGCGCATCCGGTTACCGGTTCCTACGCGGTCACGCTGCGTGTGTCCGACGGTCACGCGAACGTGGATCAGGCGTACACGCTGACGATCGGTCAGGTGATGCCGCTCGATCTGAATCTCGCGATCGCACCGCAGTACGTCAACGATGGCGATGCCGTCACGATTACGGTTGCGAGCACCGGTGGTTCCGGCGCCGTGACGAAGTCGCTCACGATCGACGGCAACGCGACGCCGCTGGATGCCAATGGGCAGGCGCACATCACGGTGCATGTTGCCGGCTCGCATCCGGTCGTGGCAACGGCAACCGACAACAAGGGCAGCCTGACGCGCACGAGTGCATTTGGCGTGAAGGTCGCAGGCGACACCACGCCACCGATCGTGCAGATCACCGCGCCGGCCGATGGCGACGTGCTGACCAAGCCTACGCCGGTCACCGGCATCGTGTCAGATCCGAACGTCGCGTTGTGGACCTTGCTGGTTTCGCCGCCCGGGCAGTCGCAGTGGCGTGAACTCGCGCGCGGCACCGCAGCAGTGAACGGCGCGCTCGGCACGTTCGATCCGACCCAGCTCACGAACGGCCAGTACGATCTGAACCTCGTGGCCTACGACGCAAACGGCCAGTCCAGCAGCGCGGTCGAACATGTCATCGTCGAAGGGGATCTCAAGCTCGGCGCATTCTCGGTCAGCTTCAACGACATGCAGCTCGATGTCGGTGGCGTGCCACTCACGATCACGCGGACCTACGACTCGCGCAAGAAAGACGAGAAGGGCGACTTCGGTTACGGCTGGACGCTGTCGTACCAGAACGTGAAATTGCAGCGCAATCGTCCGCTTGGCGAGCAATGGGAGTTGTACCAGCCGGGGCTCATCACGTTCTGCATCCGCCCGATCGGCAAGCGGGTCGTGAGCATCGCGCTCTCGGACGGCAAGGTGCATCAATTCGATGTCGTCGCGAGCCAGGAATGCGATACCGGCCAGGTGCCGGCGGTGTTCAACATGGCGTTCAACCCGCGCGCGGGCACCACCAGCACGCTCGACATCCTCGACGGCGGCTCGCTGCTGTACCAAGGCGGCACCGTGTACGACCCCGAAGATGGCGGGTCCGCGTTCGACTCGATCCTGTATCACCTGACAACGGTCGAGAACTACCAGTACTACTTGCGCAGCGACGATGGCGCGAACACGTTCAAGGTCGTGCAGATAACCGACCCGAACGGCGAAACGCTGATCCTGAATCCGCAGGGTGCATTCAGTGGCAATGGTGCCGCGCTGCAATTCACGCGCGATGCGCAGGGACGCATCACGCAGGTGACCGATCCGTCGGGTCGGAAGGTGACTTACGCGTACACCGCGGCGGGCGATCTCGACAGCATCACGAGTCCAACCAACAAGGTCAGCCGCAACCAGTATGCGACGGTGCCGGCTTCGCTCGCGCATTTGTTGACGAGCTACACCGATGCGGCCGGCGTGCAGCAAGTGCGCAACGAATACGACGCAAGTGGCAAGCTGATCGCGCAGTACGATGCACTCGGCAACAAGATCGACCTGTCGGAGCGTGACATCGACACGCACACGCAGGTGGTGACCGATCGCAATGGCAACACGTCGACCTACACGTTCGACGACGACGGCAACATCACCAAGATCGTCGATGCGAAAGGTGGCACCACTAGCTCGATCTACGACAACTTCGGCAACCAGTTGAGCCAGGCCGATGCGCTCGGCCACACCACGAGCATCGGCTACGACGCCGCGTCCGGCACGATGCTCACGCAAACCGATGCGCTCGGTCACACCACGACCCACGATTGGAATTTCTATTCCATGATGGGCAATCACACGCCGCAGAATCTGAAGTCGACGACCGACGCGCTTGGCCACAAGACCAGCTTCGGCTACACCAGCCCGGGCATGCTCTCGACCGTAACGGATCCGCTCGGCCATGCGATGCATTTCGGTTGGGGTGGTTCGAAGTTCAACCAGATGGCGCAGTTCACCGATGCGACTGGTCACACGACGTCGTTCCAGAACGACGCGCAGGGCCGCAAGACGCAGGAAACCGATCCGCTCGGCAATGTCATCAAGTATGCCTACGACGCTGCCGGCCATCTGTTGACGACGACGAAGACGCGCGTGGTCGCTGGGCAGACGCAGACGCTGACCACGGGCGACCTGGTCGATGCAGATGGCAACGTGCTGAGCGAAACCGATGCGCTCGGCAACGTCACGCAGAACACGTGGACGGCGCAGAAGACGCTGGCGACGCAGACCGATTCGCTTGGTCGCATCACCAAGTACACCTACGACGCATTGGGCCGCAATACGCAGACCACGTATCCGGATGGCGGCACGGAGTCGGTCGCATACGATCCGAACGGAAACGTCTCTAAGGAGGTTGATCGGGCCGGACGTGCGACCCAGTTCGCCTTCGACGAACTCGATCGCGAAGCCACCGTGACGAATGCCGACGCGACCACCAGCAGCACAAGCTACGATGCCGTCGGCCAGCCGATCGGTGTGACCGATGAACTTGGCCGCGTCACCGGTAGTGAGTTCGACGCCGCCGGTCACAAGAGCAAGATGACCGACGCCGCTGGCAACGCGACCACGTTCGCGTACGACGACGCCGGCAAGCTGACCAAGGAAACCGATGCACTCGGTCATGCGACGCAGTACGTCTACGACGATGCGAGCCGCAAGACGCAATCGATCTGGCCGGACGGCACGTCGAACACGTATGCGTACGACGCAGCCGGTCGCAAATCGCAGGACACCGATGCGCTCAATCGCGCAACGCAGTTCGGCTACGACGCGAATGGACGCCTCAACAAGGTGACCGATGCGCTCGGCAAGATCACTAGCTACGGCTACGACGAACTTGGAGACAAGTCATCGCAGACGGATGCGCTGACTCACGTCACGCAGTGGACATACGACGGCCTGGGCCGCCCGACCAGTCAGACGCTGCCCGACAACCGCTTCGCGACGGTCGGTTACGACGCCATCGGTCGAGTCACCAACAGCACCGACTACGCCGGCAACGCGAGCGGCTACCAATACGACGCGACGGGACGCCTGCGCAGCCAGACGTTCACCGATGGCACCGTGCTCAGCATGACCTACACGACGAGCGGGCAGGTCGCGAGCGTGACGCGCGCGCTGAACGGTTCTTCGGTGCTGACCAAATACAGCTACGACTTGCGCGATCGCATGACCGACATCGTCAACGCGGATCAGTCGAAGCTGCACT
The DNA here is from genome assembly GCA_039921645.1 of Dokdonella sp. Classification (GTDB taxonomy): domain Bacteria; phylum Pseudomonadota; class Gammaproteobacteria; order Xanthomonadales; family Rhodanobacteraceae; genus Dokdonella_A. The sequence goes on along the minus strand of JBDSBK010000322.1, from coordinate 1,857 downwards.
ACGTGTACGACGCCGCGGGCCAGAAGACGCGTCTCGTGCTGACCGCACCGGATGGCCAGGGCCAGACCGTCGACTACGGCTACGATCTCGTCGGCAACCTGACTTCGGTAGCGGCCGCGGGGCAGACGTTCACCTACAAGTACGACGCGGCGAATCGCAAGATCGAGCGGGACGATCCGAATGGCGTCGTCACCTCGTATACCTACGATGTGAACGGTCGCCTCGGCGGATACGTCGCGAAGAATGGGGCGACGATTCTCACGCAGGGAACCTACACGTTGAACAGCGCCGGGCAGCGCACTGCGCTCGCCTATCAGGCGCCGGACGGCAGCACGCGAAATCTCTCGTGGAGCTATGACGGCGCTGGCCATCTATCTGGCGAGACGCGCAACCTGCCTGCGCATTCGGCATCGTGGTCGCTCGACGCCGTCGGCAATCGCACGAGCCAGACTTTGGATGGTGCGAGCAGTACCTACGACTACGATGTGACCGATCGACTGAAGACGATCACCGGCGCGAATGCGGCGACGTTCGCCTGGGACGTGAACGGACAGGTCGCGAGCAAGACGCAAGGCAGCGCGGTCACCGCTTATGCGTTCAATGCCGAACGCCGTCTGGCCAGCGTAACGATGTCCGATGGCAGCAAGGTCGCGTATGCGTATGCACCGGACGGAAATCTCGCTCAACGCAGCAAGACCGTCGGCGCAACCACGTCGGCGACGAACTTCCTGGTCGATCCGAATCTCGCGTACGCGCAAGTGGTCGCCGAATACGACGGCAACGGACATGCGACGGCGATCTACGTCTACGGCGACGAATTGCTGATGCGTGTCCGCCAGGGCCAGAGCACCTACTACCACCACGACGGTGTCGGCTCGGTCGTCGCATTGAGCGACGCCACGGGCGCGGCCACGCAGACGTATGGATATGATGCGTGGGGCAACCTGGTCGAGAGCAGCGGTGGCGACGACAATCCGTATCGCTTCGCGAGCGAGCGTTACGATGCTGACGCGAACCTGATCTACCTGCGCGCGCGCTGGTACGACTCGCAAGTCGGTCGATTCCTGTCTTCCGACAGCAGCAGCGGCCTCGACGTGCGACCAGGCACGCGCAACAAGTACCTGTACACCGAGAACGATCCGGTCAACACGATCGATCCGACCGGTCGCCAGAGCCTGGTCGAATTGTCTGTCGCCGAAGACATCGCTGCGGATCTCGCGATCTCGTACGCGAAAGACCTCGCGTTTGATGCGATCTCGAATGCGTTCACGAATGCGCTGCTCGGCAACATCAATATCAGCGTCAACGTACCCAACACTGGCAATATTGCCGGGGCTGGCATTGTTTCCGCGCTCGCGATGATGTGTGAGGCGGGGCGCAACCGTTGCTTCCTGCGTGGTGTCCCGACTTTCATCTCCGGCTTCGAAACGCCGTTCTCCACTCTGCACATCATTCTTGCCGAGACCGGCAACGGCAACACGTCTGATTCCTCACCGAAGGCGCTACCGTTCATCCTCGTGAAAGGCATTGGTCGAAACGACGTCAGGCCGCGTCGCGGCAAAGCCGGTTGCCCGGGCAATATCAAGTCGATGGTGTGCGACGAATATCCGTATGCGTCGACGCTCGAAGGCGGCAATGCGAACTATCGCGCGGGACTGGTTTCGCTGATGTGGACACCGAAGTCGGAAGGCCCGCGTCAGGGCAACTATCTCAAGCAGTTCTACCGCAAGGGTCAGCTCGTCCCGGCGACTCCTGCAGGCGTGTTCCTCAACGTCGCCCTGCCGTGGTTCCCGACGTCGTATATCGATCGCAAGGGCAACTGGCACGCGCTATGACGGCGCCGTTCGCGAACGCGTG
>JBDSBK010000321.1:0-12849 GCA_039921645.1 Dokdonella sp. | reverse complement strand
TGCCGATCACGGCTTTCTGGATCTCGAGCGCATTCGCACCCGGCGCCTGGAAGATGCCGATACCGACCGCGTTCTTGCCGTCGAGTTGCGAGCGCAGCGTGTAGTCGCCGGCACCGAGTTCGATGCGTGCAACGTCGGACAGATGCACGATCTCGCCGTTCTCGCCGCTCTTGAGCACGATGTTGCCGAACTCTTCTTCCGTGCTCAGGCGGCCTTGCGCATTGATGAGCGTGAGGAAGTTGCTGTTCGGCATCGGCTCGGCGCCGAGCTGTCCTGCGGACACCTGCACGTTCTGTTCGCGCATCGCTGCAACGACGTCGCTCGCGGTCAAGCCGCGCGACGCGATCTTGTCCGGGTCGAGCCATGCGCGCATCGCGTAGTCGCCGCCGCCGAAGATCTGCGCGTCGCCAACGCCGGGCAGGCGTGCGAGCGCGTCCTTCACATGCAGGCGCGCGTAGTTGCGCAAATAGAGCGTGTCGTACTTGCCGGTCGGCGAGGTCAGATGCACGACCATCAGGAAGGTCGGCGACTGTTTCTGCGTGGTGACGCCCTGGCGACGCACGTCTTCCGGCAGTCTCGCGAGCGCCTGGCTGACGCGGTTCTGCACGCGCACCGCTGCGTCATCGGCATTCGTGCCGGGGCGAAACGTCACGGTGACGACGAGCACGCCGTCCGAACCCGCGACCGACTTGGTGTACATCATGTTCTCGACGCCGTTGATCGCTTCTTCCAGCGGCGTCGCAACGGTCTCGGCAATCACTTTCGGATTGGCGCCGGGATATACGGTGCGCACCACCACCGACGGCGGCACCACCTCCGGGTATTCGCTGATCGGCAACAAGGGAATCGCGATCAGGCCGGCGGCGAAGATCACGATCGACAACACCGCGGCGAAAATAGGTCGATCGATGAAGAATCTTGAAAAATCCATGACGAAATCCTTGCGCGGCCTGTAGCCGCATCAAAACCCCAGCCTCCGCGACGCGGAAGCGTTCTTTCGTGGAAGTGCAATCCGCCATCGCACGCACACCCGTGCATGCGATGGCGCGGCGCGCGTTACTTCATCGCGACCGGTACGCCCGGCGCCGGCGTTTGTGGCCCTGGCGTCTCCATTGCGACCGTCTTCGGCTGCACCGGCATTCCCGGGAAGAACACTTTCTGCATGCCCTGCACGATCACCGCATCCTCCGGCGCCAGACCCGAGCTCACGATGCGCAGGCCATCGACGAGACGACCGGTGACGATGTCCTTGCGCACCACCTTGTTGTCCGGACCGAGCACGTAGACGTATTTGCGATCCTGATCGGTCAACACCGCCTTGTCGTCGATGAGCATCGCCTTGAACTCGGCGCTGCCTTCGAGCTGCACGCGCGCGAACAAGCCTGGCGTGAGCACATGATCGGGGTTGGGCAGCACCGCGCGCGCGTGGATCGTGCCGGTGTTTGCGTCGAGACGGTTGTCGATGAAGTCGACCGTGCCCGCGTGCGGGTAACCATCTTCGTTCGCCAATCCGATGCGCACCGGATTGCGCAACTCCTTGCGCTCGCCTTTGCGCGCGAGTTCGTTGTAACGCAGGTACGCCTGCTCGTCGCCTTCGAAGTTCACGTACATCGGGTCCATCGACACGACCGTGGTCAATATCGTTGCGTCGGCCTGGGCGAGATTGCCGGCGGTGATCAGCGCGCGACCGGTGCGACCGCCGATCGGCGAACGCACTTCGGTGAAGGTCAGATTGAGCTGCGCGGTCGCGACGGCGGCTTCGGACGCACGCACGGCCGCATTGGCCTGGGCGACCGCGGCCTGGCGCGTATCCGATTCCTCGCGCGAAATCGCCTTCGCCTTGACCAGCGCCTGTGCACGCGCGTCCTGGCTTTGCGCCAGCTGCGCCTCGCTGCGCGCTTTCGCGAGTTCGGCCTGCGCACGCGCGAGCTCGGCCCGGTACGAGCGCTGGTCGATCACGAACAGGAGGTCGCCCTTCTTGACCTCCTGACCTTCGGTATACGCCACGCGATCGACATAGCCACTGACGCGCGCGCGCAGTTCAACCGTTTCAACGGCGGCGACGCGGCCGGTAAAGTCATCCCACTGGCGTACGTTCCTGGTCAGGACCTGGGCAACGCTGACTTCGGGCGGTGGCGGCATGCCGGCGCCCGGTGCCGCATGGCTGCTGCAGCCTGCGGCAACGAAGACAGCTGCCAGCGTGGCTGCGAGCAAGGCGGGGCGGAAATACGACAGGGCAAGGGTAGTGTGGGAACTCATCGGGGAGACCTCGTTGTGATTTGAAGGAATCGGGGCGCGTCGCGACGCTTGCGCCATCCGCGAAGCGTCACGTACTGCGTTCGGCAGGGCTATCCGAAAGTTGCGCACCGGCGTGTGTCTGCGCGGCGACCATGGTCGCTGGTGGCGCGGAAACGAAGATGACGGGCTAGCATCGGAGTGGCCATTGCGGGTTCGCGACATGGAATAAGGTCGCAGGTTCACGATCACTAGCGCTTGAATGCGGGAAGGACCGTCCCGATATCGGGCCAATCGCTTTTTTCCCGGAGTCGACGATGGCCCGCGACCTCAACGACACCCTGATCTTCGTCAAGGTCGTCGAGCACGGCAGCTTCATTTCCGCGGCCCGCGTGCTGCGACTCCCCAAGACCTCGGTCAGCCGCAAGGTGCAGGAACTGGAAATGCGCCTCGGTGCGCAACTCCTGCATCGAACCACGCGAAAACTGGGCCTGACCGAGGCCGGCACGATCTACTTCGAGCATTGCCAGCAGATTGCACGCCGGCTCGACGAGGCCGAAAGCGCGGTCGGGCAGCTGCAAGGCGGACCGCGCGGCTGGCTTCGCTTCACGGCACCATACTCGATCGGCATCAACTGGATCGCGCCCCTGCTCGGCGAATTCCATGCGCGCCACCCCGATGTCCGCGTGGAATCGGTGCTGACCAACGAGCCCGTTGACCTGATCGGCAAGGAAATCGATGTGGGACTGCGTGTCGGCAATCTGCCCGACTCGAACCTCGTCGCTCGCCGGCTCGCCATATTCCGCACGCAGATCTATGCGAGTCCGCTCTACATCGCCCGCCACGGCGATCCGGGCCATCCAGACGAACTCGTGCACCACCATGCGCTCGCGATGCACAAGGCGCGCAACAACGGCGACTACACCTGGGAGCTCACGGACGGCGAACGTCGTGCCGACTATCGCGTCGAACCGATCCTGGTCGCCAACGATCCGGGCGCGCTGATCGGTGCGCTGCTGAGCGGCGATGGCCTGATGCTGGCGAGCGACGTCACGGTCAAGCCGTACGCCGAACAAGGCTATGTGCGTCGTGTTCTCGCCGGATGGACGGGTCCGGAACTCGACTTCAACGCGGTATTTCCACGTGGTCGCGTGCAATCGCCCAAGGTGCGCGCCTTCGTCGATTTCCTCGTCGAACGCCTGAACTTCGATGCGGACTTCATGCACATGCTTTGTCCCGATCGCAATCCACGCACCGCGGCCAGCGCGGCCGCCGCCAGACTTTCGGCGGAGCACGCGCAGGCCGCAGCACGACTGGCGGCTGGAATGAGCGCGCAGGCGGAGTCAATCGTGCAGGAAGAGACGGCCTGATCCACTGCCTGCTCGCACGCGTACGTCATTCTTCGCCGGACAACGCGTAGTCGAACTCGTACGAGTGCTTGCCGCCGTCGGCAATGACGATCGTCATCGAGCCGGCAAGCCCCTTCAACTCGTCGGTACCTGAATCGGGTACGACGCTGACGTTCTGCAATGCCGTGCCGCGATTCATCGTGCTGCTGTGCTGGAGCACGAAGCTGCCGCGGCGCCCGCCCAACGTGCCGCTGACGCGCTCGATCGCAACGTAGCCGGCGGACGTCGGGATGGCGGTGCGGAACGCGAGCATCTCCCCCTGGCTCGTCGCCTCAAGCTCACCGTGGAACTGCTTTTCGATCGACATGCGGCCGAGGCCAGCACCTTCGGCTTGCGGATTGTCGGGCTTCTGCGGCGCCAACGTGACCTCGAACGGACCTCGCGCGTGCTGATTCATGCTTGCTCCTTTGTCATGGGCTGGGGAAACTGAAGCACCCGATTGCGCCACTATCGCCCGCCCGGGGTGCAACAGCATGCAAACAATGGCGATTGAAACGATGGACGCCCTGATGCGCAGCGCCCGACCTGGCCTGGTCCGACTGCAATCGGATCGAATCATCGGAGCTGCCTTTCTGAGTGCGCGTCTTGATGACGTCACGGATTTCAGCACACGGGCCGCGAGGATGATTGGAAAAACGCGACGGCGCTGCCGCCCATGCCTCCCGCCACGACCCGCATGATGCGCGCGGCCGGCAAGCCGCGTGGCCTGCTGCGTTCCTCCGCCGCGGCGGGTACGCTCCAACATGCGCGCGTGTCGCCGTCCGATGCGTTTCCGGCATTGTGCGACCTCGTCGAGCACTTCTGGTTCGTGCGCTGGGATCTGCGCGGCCATCCTGCGCAGATGCGTGAAACGCTGCCGCACCCCAACGTGCATCTCGTGTTCGAACGCGGTCTCACGCGCGTGTTTGGCGTGCACACGGCGCGCTTCACGCGCGTGCTCGAGGGCGCTGGTTGCGTGTTCGGCGTGAAATTCCGCGCCGGCGGCTTTCGCCCGTTCATCGATCGCCCGGTATCGACGCTCACCGAAGGCTCGTTGTCGCTGCAGGAGGTATTCGCCGCGGACGCGGATACGCTGGAGGACGACGTGCTTTGCGGTGTCGACGAGCACGCGATGATCGAGACCGCGACGCGGTTCCTCGTCGCCCATCTGCCGCCACCCGATGCGAACGTCGCTCGCGTCGCGAACATCGTCGCGGATATCGCGGCCGATCGCAGCGTTCTGCGCGTCGATGATCTGGTCAGCCGCCGTGGCCTGAACGCGCGCGCGTTGCAACGCTTGTTCGACAATTATGTCGGCGTCGGTCCGAAATGGGTCATCAATCGCTATCGCCTTCACGAGGCGATCGAATTGCTTGCGAATGGCAAACCGGTCGACTGGACCGCCCTCGCGCTGGAGCTGGGTTATTTCGACCAGGCGCATTTCATTCGCGACTTCCGCCGTCTGATCGGCCGCACACCGGGGGAATATGCGCGTGGCGCAGGCGTACCGCCAGGCTGACGTCGACCGATGCACGGCGTATGCTCGCGGCATGCGCATCAACGCCGCCCTCGCCGTCGCATTGTCGCTGGTCGCCTGCGCGCACGCGGCACCACCGCGACTGCTCGGCCCTCCAATCAAGGCGGGCGATGTCGTCGACTACAGCTGCCATGTCGATGCCGACTGTGCGGTGAAAAATGTCGGCAGCTGCTGCGGCGCGTATCCAGCCTGCGTCAACAGCGCCGGCCCGACCTTTCCCGAACAAGTGAAACAGGAATGCGCCAAGAGCCACACGATGGGCACGTGCAATATTCCGGTGGTCGATGCCTGCGCCTGCGTCGAAGGCCGCTGCAGCGATGCAACCGGCAGCGTCGTACAACACGATTGAACGCCGTCTTCGCGAGCGATGCCCATGCCGAGCACCACTGACACCGAATCCCGTCCACCGTTGCCGCCCTTCACGCGCGAGACGGCCACGCAGAAAGTACGCATGGCCGAAGACGGCTGGAACAGCCGCGAGCCGGAGCGCGTGGCGCATGCGTACACGCTCGATACGCGCTGGCGCAATCGCGCGGAATTCGTCACGGGTCGCGCTGCCGTCGTCGCGTTCCTGCAGCGCAAGTGGGCACGCGAGCTCGACTATCGCCTGATCAAGGAGTTGTGGGCGTTCGATGCCGCGCGCATCGCGGTGCGCTTCGCCTACGAGTGGCACGACGACTCCGGCCAGTGGTATCGCTCCTATGGCAACGAGAACTGGGCGTTCGACGCGCACGGCCTCATGCAGCATCGCCACGCGAGCATCAATGACTTGCCGATCGCCGAATCCGCGCGGCTCTATCGCTGGGCGACCGGCGCACGGCCGGCCGATCACGCGGGGCTCAGCGAGCTCGGCCTGTAGCAACGCACGTTTGATTTGTTGCAATCGATCAGCGCGACCCGAGCGCACGCAGGCATTCGAGACCGGCCGTGATGCCGCGTTCGTCTATTGCGCCGTAACCGAACACGAGGCCGCGTCGCGCGGTCTTGCCGCTGGCGTGATGTGCGCGCAATGAAGCCAAGCCGACGCCCTGCTGGCGTGCTTGCTCGACGATCGCCTCGATATCCACCGATCGCGTCGCGAATGCGGCCAGATGCAGGCCCGCGAGCGACGGAATCGGTTGCAGCCAGCCGTTGAAATCGCGCTCCAGCGTCGCCAGCAGAAGGTTGCGGCGTGCATCGTAGATACCCCGCATCCGGCGGATGTGGCGCGCCAGGTGACCTTCCGCGATGAATGCGGCGGCGGTGTCCTGCACTTCGTGTGCGCATTGCCAATCGCTGCATTGTTTCGCTGCGACAAGGGCGTTGCGCGCCCACGGTGGTGCGACGACGTAGCCGAGCCGCAAGCCCGGAAACAGGCTCTTCGAAAACGTGCCGACATAGAACACCGACTCGGCGCGATCGAGCGTCTGCAACGCGTCGAGCGGGCGCCCGCCGTAGCGGAACTCGCTGTCGTAATCGTCCTCGATCACGACCGCGCCACGCGCCTGCGCGAATTCGAGCAAGGCTGCGCGTCGCGACGACGACATCGCGACGCCAAGGGGGAATTGGTGCGACGGCGTCACGCAAATGACGCGCGCGTCCATCGGCAGGCGCTCGACGAGCAGTCCTTCGGCATCGACGCGCACCGGCACGAGTTTCGCGCCGGCCGCGGCGAATGCCGCACGCAGCGGCGGATAGCCCGGCTCTTCGACCGCCACCACGGTCTTGGCGGGGGTGACGAGGATGCGTGCGAGCAGATCGAACGCCTGCTGCGCACCGGCAGTCACGACGATGTCATCGGCACGGCAGCCGACCGCACGCGCAAACGAAACATGTCCGGCGATCGCCTCGCGCAATTCGGCGCGACCTTGCGGTTGCGCATACGCAGCCGGCTGCTTCGACAATGCGCGCAACGCACGCGCCGACAGTCGCCGCCACAGCGCAAACGGGAAATGCGTGAGGTCCGGCACGCCGAGCTGGAAATCATGCCGCGGCGGGATACGCGGTGGCGCAGCCGCAACGGAGCCGCGCCAGAAAGCGTTCAAGCGCCGTTCGTGTACATCGTCGCGTGGCACTGTCCTGCGTTCGCGAACGCGCGGCAGCACGGCGGCGACGTAAGCGCCCGCGCCCTGTCGCGTCAGAAGATAGCCCTCGCTCAGCAGCAAATCGTAGGCGGCGACCGCGGTGTTGCGCGACACGCCGAACGCTGCTGCAAACGCGCGCGTCGAAGGCAGGCGCAGCCCCGGCTGCAGACGGCCGTCGAGGATCGCTGCGCGCAATTGCGCATGCAATGCGTGCAGCAAGCCGCGCGAGTCCTTCGGCGGCAAGCGGATCGGCAGCTCGAAAACTGGACCCATGAAATTGACCTGTTCTGGCTCTTATCGGGCACCACGTCGCTGCCTATCCTAGCTTCAACGAGCGAAGAGCGCGACATCGATCCCCGCTCGCAAACCCACCCGGAGGAACCCGTCCATGTCCGCCTTCATGCAGGAACTGATGCTGTTGTACAGCGGCCTTTTGCAGTTGCACGGCCACCCGATCGAGCGTCCGGCGCAGCAGCCGCCTGTGCGCGATTGATTCCCTGACCACGCCAAAAGCCATTCGCCCGCTGCATGTGGGGCACCTCACCGAGCCCTTCAGGAATACGCCATGACCGTTGCTGCCCTCCTCAATCGCGATCCGCTGGCGGCCGCCTTTCTTCCCGCGCGGATCCTGGCGCAGGCCGGCGCGCCATGGGTACCTCTGTCAGCGGGCAAAGCCTTCAAGCCGTTGCGGTTCTTCGCCGACAATCGCGGCTTCGTCGAACTGCTGCGGCTCGATCCGGGCACAGCCATTCCGCTGCATCGTCACACCGGCGACGTGCATGCCTTCAATCTCGAAGGCACGCGCGAGCTGGACAGTGGCGAACGCGTCGGGCCCGGCGACTATGTCTACGAACCCGCCGGCAACACGGACGCCTGGAAGGTCGTCGGCGATATCCCGCTGGTGGTGCTCGTCGTTGTGACAGGTGCGGTCGAATACCTTGATGCGGAGGGCGCCGTCATCAGCCGCTACACGGCCGAACGCCTGTTCGACCTCTATCTGGCGCATTGCGACGCATGCGGAATCGAGCCACTCGACCTTATCGATTGAACCGCCAGACTGCACAATCCCGGCACCCGATACGCTAATCTCGCCCTGATAGCATCCAGGGGAATCCAGTATGTCGGAGCAGTCATCGTGAGCGCACTCGAAAACCACAGCGCGGAGCCGCGCAAGGAGATGACCCTGCGTGGACTCGTGATCGGCATCCTGATCACGCTCGTGTTCACAGCAGCGAACGTTTTCTTCGGGCTCAAGGCCGGCCTCACGTTTGCGACGTCGATTCCGGCGGCCGTGATTTCCATGGCGATCCTGCGCTACTTCAAGGGCGCCACGATGCAGGAGAACAACATCGTGCAGACCGTCGCTTCGGCGGCCGGCACGTTGTCATCCATCATCTTCGTGCTGCCTGGCCTGATCCTGATCGGCTGGTGGACCGGTTTCAATTATTGGACCTCGGCCGCGATCTGCGCACTCGGCGGGATCCTCGGTGTGATGTACTCGATCCCGCTGCGCCGTGCGCTCGTCACCACGTCCGACCTGCCCTATCCCGAAGGTGTCGCCTGCGCCGAGGTGCTGAAAGTGGGCGCCGGTGGCGGCGACGGCATCAGTGCGGAAGCCGCGGCCGAATCCAATCGCGCCGGCCTGCTCGCCGTATTGTGGGGTTCGATCGTTTCGGCGGTTTTCGCGGTCGTGGTCGCAACGCGCGTGTTCGCAGCCGATGTGGTGCATTACTTCCGCGTCGGCGACAAGGGCGGCGTGACCGGATTCGACTTTTTCCTCTCGTTTGCGCTGTTCGGTATCGGCCACCTGGTGGGCTTGTGGGTCGGCGTTGCGATGCTCGTCGGCGCCATCATCGGCTGGGGCTGGGGCGTACCGCATTTTTCCGCGCTCGCGCCTTCCGCGGATGCGATCGCAACGCTCGCCAACGCGACCTGGAGCCACAAGGTGCGCTTCGTCGGCGCGGGCACGATTGCGGTTGCCGCGGTGTGGACGCTCGCGAAGATGGTCAAGCCGGTGATTGGCGGACTCGCCTCCGCGATGGCCGCATCACGCACGCGCGGCGCGGGCAACATGAGCCTGCTGCCGCGTACCGAACATGACATTCCGATCGGACAGGTCGGTTTGATCTCGCTCGCCTGCCTCGTGCCGATCGGCTGGCTGATCGCCGATTTCGCCAACACGGCCGGGCACGGCTTGGGCGACCATGTGGTGGCGTTGGTGGTTGGCGGCGTGATCTTCATCGCGCTGATGAGTTTCTTCGTATCCGCCGTGTGCGGCTACATGGCGGGTCTGATCGGTTCGTCGAACAGCCCGCTGTCGGGTATCGGCATCATCGTCGTGATCAGCGCGTCCATCCTGCTGGTGGTGGGCGTGCGCTCGGGATTGCCTGCGGGCAGTGAAAACGCGCTGGTTGCGTTCGCGCTGTTCATCACGTCGATCGTGTTCGCGGCCGCCGCGATCGCGAACAACAACCTGCAGGACCTGAAGACCGGCCAACTCGTCGATGCGACGCCGTCGAAGCAGCAATGGGCGCTGGTGATCGGCGTGCTTGCCGGCGCCGCGATCATTCCGCCGATCCTCGACCTGCTCAACCACGCCTACGGATTCGTCGGCGCACCGGGGCCAGTGCGCGAACACGCGCTTGCCGCACCGCAGGCCGGCTTGATCTCGGCACTCGCGCAAGGCGTGATCCAGAACAACATCGACTGGGGTCTGATCAAGATCGGTGCCGGCATCGGTGTGGCCATGATCTTCATCGACGAAATCCTGCGTCGAACCACCAAGGGCGCGCACCTGTCGCCGCTCGCTGTCGGCCTCGGCATCTATCTGCCGACGCAGAGCACGCTGATGGTCGTGGTCGGCGCGGTCGCAGGCTGGTACTTCGATCGCAATGCGGACCGCCGTGCGAAGAATCCGGAAGCGACCAAGCAACTCGGTGTGCTGCTCGCGTCGGGCATGATCGTCGGCGAAGGAATGGTGGGCGTCATCATCGCCGCACTGGTGGCCTTTTCCGAAAAGCTGGGGTTCTCGAACAGGGATTTTCCGTTGAACTTGGTCAGCGACAGTTACGCAGACGGTTGGGCGTTGGTGGTAGGCGGCGTTGCCTTCACGCTGTTGATGCTGCTGCTGTATCGCTGGCTGAGTCGTCTCGCGAATACGAGCGTGTAACCCTGGATCTCGCCATGATTGCTCGCGATCTGCATCTCGCCCTGCCTGCATGGCTCGACGACGAAGTCGACGCGAAACGCCTCTACGCCGACGATGAGGCAAAGGTCGGACTCGCAATCCGGCTCGCACGGCGCAATATCGAAGAACGCAGCGGCGGCCCGTTCGGCGCTGCGATCTTTGACAGCGCCGGCCGCGTCGTCGCCGCCGGCGTCAACCGCGTGCTGCCCGAGTCCTGCTCGATCGCACACGCGGAAATGATGGCCTTCATGGCGGCGCAGATGCATACGCGTCGTCATCGTCTCAACGAAGACGGTGGGCGCTACATCCTCGCAACCAGCGCACAGCCGTGCTGCCAGTGCTATGGCGCGACCTTCTGGGCCGGCATCGATGAGTTGCTGATCGGTGCGCGCTCGAGCGACGTGATGGAACTGAGCGAGTTCGACGAAGGCCCGCTGCCAGCCGACTGGATCGGCGAACTGCACAAGCGTGGTATCGCCGTGCGTCGCGACATCCTGCGTGATACCGCACGCAATGTGTTCACGCTGTATGCGCAGGCGAATGGCGCGCGCTACTAGCGAGGTCGCCACGCTTTTGTGGGAGCGGCTTCGGCCGCGATGCTGTTCGGCAAGTATCAAGGAAGCCGACTCATCGGCTGAAGCCGCTCCCACACAAGCCAGCGAAATCGGACGAAAGCCCGCTGCCTGTCGACTGGATCGGCGAACTGCACAAGCGTGGCATCGCCGTGCGTCGCGACATCCTTCGTGAGGCCGCACGCAATGTGTTCACGCTGTATGCGCAGGCGAATGGCGCGCGCTACTAGCGAAATGCTGCAGTGAAGCCCTCCAGGTGGAGGGTTGGACGGGGATGATGTGTGAATCCGAAAACTCCGACCACAGACCGGTACTCAACGAACACCATCCCCACCTAAATCCTCCCCTTGAAAGGGAGGACTTCAAAGCAGCGACCTTTTTACCCTCCCCTTCAAGGGAAGCGTTGGGTGGGGATGGTGCTACGCGGCTGAAGCCGCTCCCACACAGACAGTTGCGCCCACGCAATAGGCGAATCAATCAAAGCCGTTCTTGAAGATCACGTCATTGCCGGTGACCACGAGCAGGTTAGCCGACATCGCCGGCAACCCCGTCAGCGCCACCGTGCTGCCGGCCAGCGCACCGGTACTGATCTGGTGCACCGCATGCGTTGCATCGAACCCATACAGCGTCCAGCTGCTGCCGGGAGCCGTCGCGAATGTCAGCGTGGCGTCCTGCGCCGACGTCGTCTTGTTGGTCAGCAGCACCATCGTGCGGCTGCCTGAAGCAAACGCATACGCACCGATCAGGTCGACGTTCGCACTGGTTGCCGAAACGCTGTTGCCCTGCACTTTTGCGCCAGCGCCGTCGTAGTTGAGGAACAGCGTGAACGCGCGTTCGGCCTTGGTGTTCGGATCGGGCGCGACCCAGCGCGTCGCCATGTCGACGCCCTCGCGCGCGAAGATGCCGAACAGTTCCGCTTGCGCGATCGCGCCGCTGTTGGTGCCGTCGTTGCCCCAGTTGTATTCGGTGATCGCCAGCTTGGTGCCGGGGCAATACTGGTCGATCCACGCGCGCGCACGCGGGATCAGGTTCGGCTTGGAGTAGTGGTTCAGATCGCTATCGCCGAGATCTGCCATCCACGACTCCGATACCCAGCCCGGATTGTAGAGTTCCTTCAGCGAGCGCAGGCGCAGCGCCGCGGTCCCCGCGGAATCGTCGTTGTTGAGCGCGATGTTCTGACCCTGCGGGTAGTAGTGCAGGTCGAGGTAGTCGACGACGTGGACGCCGCCGGCGAGTGGATTGGCGCAGATCTGCTGCAGGTACCAGGCGACGAACGGCATGCCGCCGTGAGCCTGTCGGTCAACGCCGTCGAGGCAATTGTCCTTGGCCGATCCGAACAGGTCGCAGTAGCCCCACGTCACCGGGCCCGTCACTTGCGCTGACGGATCCTGCTGCTTGATGGCAGTGCCGTAGTTCAGTGCGTTGGTCCAGGTCTCGTCGTACGTGGTAGGCAGCGGATGGACATCGCGATGGGTCGAGTTCCACAACATCACTTCGTTGTCGAGCGAGTAGTAACGCACACCGCCCGCACTCGCGCCGCCGAAGGTCGATTGCAGATGCGCCACCCACCCTTTCTGGTAAGCCGCATTCACGTTCGTCGATGTCGACGTGTCCTGCGGGTCGTTGTTGATCAGGTGATAGTGGCCGTTGCCGTCATACGCAACGCAGTTCGGCGAGGGGTTATGCGCGGGCAGGCACTCGCCGGAACCGGCGTCGGTGTCGTACGGATCGACGGCGGGAGAACCGTATGGCGTGGGCTCCTGCGGACCGTACTTGATCACCGAGAACCCGGCACGGTACGGATGCACGAGATGGCCATCCAGCGGCGTCCAGCCGATCGTCGGTATCGTCATCAGCACGTCGATGC
>JBDSBK010000320.1:0-4991 GCA_039921645.1 Dokdonella sp. | reverse complement strand
GTGATGTGCTGGTGGCGGTGCAAACAATCGCGCGTGAATGGCGAGCGGTTGTTGCGCGTATCAGGGAGATATCCGGCGGCCAGGATCACGCAGAACGCATTGAGTGGCTCAGCCACCAGGTTGATGAACTTGATGCCCATGCGCTGACCGCGGAAGCCTTGGCTGATCTCGAGGAGACTCATCGCAGGCTGGCCAATTCCGGGCAACTTCTGCAGGGCTGCGCGGGTCTTGCCGACCTGCTCGATGGCGACAGCGAATTCAGCGTCTCACGTCTGATCGCGCGAGCGCACGGCGAAAGCCAGCGCCTCGCCGCCCTCGACCCCGCCGTTGTCGGACTGGGCGAGCTTCTCGACGCCGCGCGCATCCATGTCGACGAGTCAGTCGATTCGTTGAGTCGCTACCAGAGCTCACTGGATCTGGACCCCGAGCGCTACGCTGAGCTCGATGGACAACTCGCCAAACTGCACGAACTCTCGCGCAAGCACCGCGTTGGCATGGTCGACCTCAAAGATCACGCCGAGACGTTACGCGAGGAACTCGAGTCGCTTCGCGGCGCAGGCACTGATCTCGTCAAACTAGAACGCGAGCGCGGCGAAATACTGGACCGCTATCAGATCGCCACAAAGAAACTCAGCAAAGCGCGTGCGGATGCCGCGAAAAAGCTCGGTAAGGCGGTCGGCGATTTGCTCGCGGATCTTGGCATGTCCGGAGGACAATTCCAGGTTGAACTCGAATCCACCCACAGCGTGGAGCCAGAGACCAATGGTGCCGAACGCTGCGAATTCATGGTCAGTGCCAATCCGGGACAACCGGTCCGCGCCCTGCGCAAAGTGGCCTCAGGCGGAGAGCTTTCACGAATCAGTCTGGCCATTGAAGTTGCCGCACTCGGACTCGATGAAGTCGGCACGATGGTATTCGACGAGGTCGACTCGGGCATTGGTGGAGCAGTCGCCGAAGTCGTCGGCCAGAAACTGCGCCGCCTCGGCAGTCAGCGCCAGGTCCTTTGCGTCACCCACCTCCCGCAGGTTGCCGCCCAAGGCCACGCCCATCTTCAGGTCAGCAAATCAGCCCAAGGCGACATCACCGAAACACGCATCGACCGCCTCGATGACAAGAGCCGCCGCGACGAAATCGCACGCATGCTCGGCGGCATCGAGATCACCAAGGAAACACTCGCGCACGCCAAGCAGATGTTGCAGGTGGCGCAGAGCAGGGATTGAGGCCCGTATTTTCTCGACTCGCACCTCCCGCTCATCATTCCTGCGATTCGTTGCAAAGGAAGTCATTTCTCTCCAAAGGAAGTTATTGGCCTCCTGGCGGAAACAGATATCCTCACGCCCGTTGGTCCTGAGCCCGTCGAACGAGGAGCGGACACATGCGGGAAGATCACAACATCACCCCGAGACCGCATCACGCACAAGACGACAAACAAGATCACTTCACCACTCGTTTATAGAACTGATGCGGGCTTCGAATGACCTTGGTCGCGCGGCACACGCACCCGATGCACCCTTCGACAGGCTCAGAGCCTGCCCTGGACTTGATCCGGGGGCGAACGGGAATTGCATGGAGAGCAATGACCCGGTGGTTTCGTCCACATTTCATCTCTCCATGAGATGCGACCGAGCCCACGTTTTGGGGTGCTTCGTTGAATGTTGAGGTCGGGTGTCGCGGGATTTGTTCGTCCCATCCATGGGACTCTCTCTCCGCCAGATACGAAAAAAGCCCCTTTCGGGGTGCCTCGTTGAATCTTGAGGTCACGTGTCGCGGGATATGTTCGTCCCATCCATGGGACTCACCCTCCGCGCGTCGCGCGGAGGGCCAGCCCTTCGGCTGTCCAGATTCGTTCCTGACGAATCTGTCGAACCCTGGAGGTTTCGTCCACACCTCTCTCTCTCCGCCAGATACGCAAAAAGCCCCACGAGGGGGCTTTTTGCGTATCTGGCGGAGAGAGAGGGATTCGAACCCTCGATAGAGCTTTTGACCCTATACACCCTTAGCAGGGGCGCGCCTTCGACCACTCGGCCATCTCTCCGGATTCACATTTTTCACGCTACCGAACGGGCTCCAACTCAAATTGCCGCGCAGGTTCGGGGCGCGGAGAATAGCGAGTGTAGCCGCTGCGGTAAAGCTCAGCTTTCGCTACCACCGCCCGAACCCTCGGCCGATGCCTCGCCGGGCGCCAGTTCGCGCTTGATGCGCTGGTAGATTTCCTCTCGATGCACGGCCACGTCCTTTGGAGCGTTGATCCCAATCCGGACCTGGTTTCCTTTGACGCCGAGAACGGTGACGGTCACCTCGTCGCCGATCATCAGTGTCTCGCCGACCCGGCGAGTCAAAATAAGCATGTGGTGCTCTCCTTAACACGATTGTCGGTCCGATAAATGGCGACTGCAGTTGTTCTCGTTTCACTTTGTCGCGCAATCACCATACCGGGAGCCAGGCGGCAACCTCCCTCGCAGCCCTTTCCCCTCAGCCCGACCCGCCGTTCTTGTTGCACCACACGTTGCGAGCGGCGGTGGCAGCGATCTCAGGGCGACCCGATACTAACCAAGGCACTCCGTGCGTGCAATGAACGAAAGTACCTACAGGACCTCGCAATTTCTTTACATTTAACCGAGCTGCGCAGCGATCCATTCGGGCAACGCGAGCAGCACCTGATCGAGCGCCGGCGAATCGACGCCACCGCCCTGAGCCATGTCGGGACGACCACCGCCCTTGCCACCGATCGATGTCGCGACGTGGGCAACGACATCCCCGGCCTTGATCCTGCCGAGCGCTGCGCCGTGCACACCACCGACGAGCGCGACCTTGCCGTCCGCACCCGCGGCAAGCAGCACGACGCAATCGACGAGCTTCTGCTTCAAAGAATCGACGCCATCTCGAAGTGCCTTCGCATCGAGTCCGTCGACACGAGCAGCGACGACACTGATGTTTCCAATCCTGTGCGCGGACCCGGCCAGATCCTGCGTGGCCGAGCTCGCCGCTTTCGCCTTGTACGACTCGAGTTCGCGCTCGAGTTTCTTCTGGCGATCGAACAGCTGGCGCAGCTTGTCGACGACTTCGTCGCCATGCGCCGAGAGCAAGTCGCCGATCTGATCCAGACGTGCCTCTTCGGCATTGACGAATGCAATCGCAGCCGCGCCAGTCACGGCTTCGATACGGCGCACGCCAGCAGCGACGCCGCTCTCGCCGACAATCTTGAAAAGTCCGATATCACCGGTGCGACCAACGTGCGTGCCGCCGCAGAGCTCGGTGGAGAAGTCACCCATGCGCAAGACGCGCACTTCATCGCCGTACTTTTCGCCGAACAATGCGAGCGCGCCGAATTCGATCGCATCCGGGTAGGCCATCTCGCGCATCTCCGCTTCGCTGTTGCGACGGATCTCGGCGTTGACCATGTCCTCGATGCGGCCAAGCTCATCATTTCCAATCGGCTGAAAATGCGAGAAGTCGAAACGCAGTCGATCAGGGGCGACCAGTGAACCTTTCTGCTGGACGTGCGTGCCGAGTTCCTTGCGCAATGCGGCGTGCAGCAGATGCGTCGCCGAATGATTGAGGACCGTGGACTGACGGCGAGCGGCGTCGACCTGCGCGTTCACCCTCGCACCCGTACGCAAAGCAGCGCCGTGCCAGCGACCGACATGCGCATGGAACACGCCGCCGAGCTTGATCGTATCGCTGACCTCGAATCGGCCAGCGGAATTGATCAGTTCGCCGAGGTCGCCAACCTGCCCGCCGGATTCGGCGTAGAACGGCGTGCGATCAAGGATCACGACCGCATCTTCGCCATCGTTGAGCGCATCGATGGCGCGGCCGTCGCGCACGATCGCAAGCGTCGTTGCATTTTCAGTAGCCAGCGCCGTGTAGCCCAGAAACTTCGTCGGCGCGATCGCGCTGGCGACTTCCGCGGGCAATGTCGCCTTGCCGTCGAACTGGCTGGCCGAACGCGCGCGTTCTCGTTGCTGCTGCATCGCGGCCTCGAAACCCGCCATGTCGACGGTGAGGTCACGCTCGCGTGCGATGTCGGCCGTGAGATCGACCGGGAATCCATAGGTGTCGTACAGCTTGAACGCCGCATCGCCCGGAATGGTTTTAACCGAACCCCTTGCAATTTCTTCGAACACTTTCATGCCCTGTTCAAGCGTTTCGCCGAAGCGTTCTTCTTCGGCCTTCAACGCCCGCTCGACAAGATCGCGCTTTGCGGTGAGTTCGGGATACGCGTCGCCCATGACTTCGACGAGCGCACCCACCATCGCATGGAAGAACGGCTGCTTCTGCCCAAGCATGTACCCATGACGAAGCGCGCGACGGATGATCCGGCGCAGCACATAGCCACGACCTTCGTTCGACGGCAGCACGCCGTCGACGATCAGGAACGAGCACGCACGGATGTGATCGGCAATCACGCGCAGCGACTTGTTTTCCAGATCCGTCGTATGGGTCAGCTGGCCGGCCAGCTTGATCAAGTGCTGGAACAGGTCGATTTCGTAGTTTGAATGCACATGCTGCAAAACGGCCGCGAGGCGCTCAAGGCCCATGCCCGTATCGACGCAAGGCGCAGGCAGTTTGGACAGCGTGCCGTCGGCAGCGCGATCGAACTGCATGAAGACAAGATTCCAGATCTCGATATAACGATCGCCGTCCTCATCCGGCGAACCCGGAGGGCCACCGGCGATGTCCGCACCATGATCGTAGAAAATCTCGGTGCATGGACCGCAGGGGCCGGTGTCGGCCATCTGCCAGAAATTGTCCGACGCGTACGGCGCGCCCTTGTTGTCGCCGATGCGCACGATGCGCTCGGCCGGCACGCCGATTTCCTGGTTCCAGATACCGAAGGCTTCATCGTCGGTGTGATAGACGGTTACCCACAGGCGCGTCTTGTCCAGTTTCAGGACGCCGGTCAGGAATTCCCATGCCCACTCGATCGCTTCGCGCTTGAAGTAGTCGCCGAACGACCAGTTGCCGAGCATCTCGAAGAACGTGTGGTG
>JBDSBK010000319.1:0-2847 GCA_039921645.1 Dokdonella sp. | reverse complement strand
GGCGGCTTCAGCCGCGATGCTTTTTGCTTTTTTGATAGAAAGCATCGCGGCTGAAGCCGCTCCCATAAAAGGGTTCTCTGCTTAATTGAGCCCCTTAACTCGGCAAACGCGCGATACCCAGATCGCGCCAGTGCGGCGCCTGCGGCCAGTGCGCGGTTTCGATGCCATGATCGAACGCGCGGCGCACGTCACGACGATCGATATGCGGTGCAAGTTGCGCGATGAATTCAAGCGCGTAGTCGCGCAACACGCGATTGCGCCGCAGCACGATCCAGGTCGTGCAGATCGGCAACAGCCCCTCGATCGGCAGCGCGCGCAGGCTTTCTTCGTCGTCGCGCACCGCCATCTCGGCGAGCACGCCGACACCGAGGCCCGCTTGCACGTAGGTACGAATCAGATCGGCATCACGTGCGGTGAACGCGAGTCGCAACGGCAGGCCTTCGGCTTCGAACGCCCGGCGCAGCGAGGATTCCGGCTGCAGCGAGGACTCGTAGCTGACCAGTGGATACGCCGAGAGATCGGTCAGCGTCAGTGGCCGCCCAAGCTTGGACAGCTTGTGGTCGCGCGGCACCAACACCACGCGCTGCCAGCGATACGCCGGCAGCGCGATTCCGCCGGCCGGTGGCGTGCCGACGCTGGAGGTGACCGCGAGATCGCACTGACCGCGTTCCAGCAATTGCAGGATTTCAGCATCGCCGCCGGGTTGCAGGTGCACGCCGACATCGGGGTAGCGGCTGCGTAACGCGGCGATCGGCGCCGGCAATGCGAAGCGCGCCTGTGTATGCGTGGTCGCAATGCGCAGCTCGCCATGCGCCTCATTGCGCAGGTTTGCGGCAAGCGATCGGATGTTCGAGGATTCGGCGTGGATGATGCGGGCGCGCTCGAGCACTTCGACGCCGGCAGCCGTGACCGCGTCGAGGCTCTTGCCCTTGCGCGTGAAAAGCTTGAAACCAAGCTCGTCTTCGAGCTGTTTGAGCTGCTTGCTCAGACCCGGTTGAGTCGCATGCACGCGCTCGGCAGCGAGCGTGATGTTGAGGCCGGAATCGGCGATGGCGATCAGGTAACGGAGTTGGGTCAAGGTCATGGTGGCAGGCTCAATGGCGGTCGCAGTCGGATCGTGGGGGCGCACAGTACGGACCAACAACAGCACATGGGATACGAACCGGTGGATTTCATCGCCTGCTCCCGGTGAATTCGCTGCGCACCATGCGACAGCGGGTGCGGCAGCCTATATGACTATCGTTTGGCCGTCTATACGTCCGCACAAGAACGAACCGGCGATCATGCCGACGCGGCATATGCGCGCGACGACAAGTTATTTCCGGGACACCCGCCTCGAGCCTAGCGTGGCGAACCCTCGCTCCAATCGTCGTAACCGCATGAAACTGTATCCATTGTTTGCCGATCTCGCGCAGCGTGCGGTCCTCGTCGTCGGCGGCGGCGCCGTCGCCGCACGCAAGGTCGAGAGCCTGGTTTCGGCCGGTGCGCAGGTCACGGTAGCGTCGCTTTCGCTGAATGCGCAGCTTTCGCAGCTGGTCGCCGAAGATCGTATCCGTCACCGAGACGGTGAATTCGAGGATGCGTGGCTTGACGAGGTCTGGCTGGTCATCGCGGCGACCTCGGACCGCGAATTGAACCGATCGATCGCGGCGGCAGCGACAGCGCGGCGCATCTTTGCGAACGTCGTCGACGATGCCGAGCTGTCTTCGTTCCAGGTACCCGCGATCGTCGACCGTTCGCCGTTGATCGTCGCGATATCGTCCGGCGGGTCGGCACCGATGCTGGCGCGGCAGCTGCGCGAGCGGCTGGAGACCGTGCTCGATCCGGCGCTTGGCGCGCTCGCGACGCTCGCCGATCACTTTCGCACGCGCATTCGCGCGCGCCATCCGGACCTCGGCGCACGCCGGCGCTTTTACGAGCGCTTGTTCGACGGCCGCATCCTTGGCTTTTTGCGTCGTGAACAACCGGCGCTGGCGCAGGCTGCGCTCGAGAACGCCCTTGGCGAAAAGTTCACGACACGACCCGGCAGCGTCGTGCTGGTCGGTGCAGGCCCTGGCGATCCGGGACTGCTGACACTCAAGGGACTGCGCGCGCTCAACGAAGCCGACGTGATCCTGCACGACCGCCTGGTCAGCCCCGAGGTGCTTGCGCTGGCTCGCCGCGATGCCGTGCGTGTCGAGGTCGGCAAGACGGCCGGCCAGCATTCGACCGGTCAGGCGCAGATCCACGCGTTGCTGCTCGAATACGCACGCGACGGCCAGCGCATCGTGCGACTCAAGGGCGGCGATCCGTTTGTGTTCGGACGCGGCGGCGAGGAACTGGAGTTCCTGCGCGCACATGCGATCCCGTACGAAGTCGTACCCGGCATCACGGCGGCGATCGCGTGCGCCGCCCATGCGGGCATACCGCTGACACACCGCGATCATGCGCAATCGGTACACTTCGTGACCGCGCACTGTCGCGCGTCGCTCGACACACTGGACTGGTCTGCGCTCGCGCAGGAACGGCAGACCCTCGCCGTCTACATGGGCGTCGCTGAACTGGACGGCCTGCGCGACCGCCTGCTCGCCCACGGGCGCGCTGCGGCGACGCCATTCGCGTTGATCGAGAACGGGTCGCGTCCGCAACAGCGTGTCGTCACCGGCACGCTGGCGGAGTTGCCGGAGCGGGCAAAGTCGCACAAAGTACGCTCCCCGGCACTGCTGATCCTCGGTGAGGTCGCGGCGCTGGCAGAACACCTGCACTGGTTCGGTGCAGCGCCGCTCGGCGACGCTGCACCGCTCACTTCGCTGCGTCAGGCAGCCTGAATTCAACGCACGGGATTTCGTCATGATCTACGACAGCATC
>JBDSBK010000318.1:0-4292 GCA_039921645.1 Dokdonella sp. | reverse complement strand
GTGCAACGGCAAGTTCCCATTGGCGCATGCAAAGCAGGACGGCGGCGCATCGACGAGCGTCGCAGAGGGTCGTCGATGCGCTCGTCGAGCGCAGGCATCGCAACGCGAACGCGCCGTACAGCACATGACCGCCGGCACGCGCGACATCCGGTGAACCTCGCTTCACTGCAGCATCTGCCGGAGTGCATCCATGACGACGATCCCGCTTCGAGCCGCCGGTTTTTTCCGCTTCGCCCTTGCATTCGCGTGCACGACTGCGAACGCAGAATCAGACACGGAAGCGATAAAGATCCGACTGGTCGCATTGACGCGGGAGTTGATGGATGCGATCCCCAGCGGCAACGCCGACGTGTGGCAGCGCATTCTCAGCGAAGACGCGTTGAGCATCGACGAATACGGTCGTCGGCAGGACAAGCGGCAGATCGTCGCGGACATCCATCCGTTCCCGCAGGGTTTCTCGGGCAGCATCGAGATCCGCGATGCGCGCGTGAACGTGCACGGCGACAGCGCCGTTCTGCAGGGCGAATTCCACGAACGCGAAAGCGTGTTCGGGCAGAAACTCGTCGTGCGTTATCTGTTCAGCAATACCTTTGTCCGCGAGGGCAAGGACTGGAAACTGATCGCAACGAGCGACGTGACCCTGCCGACGACACCGCCCGCACTCGACGTGGATGGACTCGTGCTCGCCGACTACTCCGGCATTTACACCTACGGCCCCGGCCGTGCGTTAACGCTCGCCGTCAGCGACGGTCAACTGGGCTACACGACGCGAGCCAGTGGCAAGCGCGTTGCGCTGCTGGCGATCGCGAGGGATGTGTTCATGGACGACGGCGAAGAAAAAAACCTGCTGGTTTTCCGCCGCAACAGCGCGGGGAAGATCCATGAACTGATCGAACGGCGCAAGTTCAACGACCTGCACATGATGCGAGGCGAGTGAAGACGTGGCTCGCCCGGTGATCCTGGTGAATCCCGGTGAACATTGTGGGAGCGGCTTCAGCCGCGATGCTTTTCTTGGGAAGGTCCATGCAAAGAGCATCGCGGCTGAAGCCGCTCCCACAAACATGCGCGTGGCTCAGCGCTCGCCGTATTTCTCGGTCAGTCGCTTGCCGAGCGACTTGGTCAACACGCGCGTCTCGCTCTTGCGGCGCAGCTGCGCTTCGAGCGTTTCGGCGGCGGCGACAAGTTCATCGCGCAGCTTGAGGTAGTTCTGCCAGCGCGCCGGGTCGAGGCTGCCATCGGCGAGCGCAGTGCGGACCGCGCAACCGGGCTCGCTGACGTGGCCGCAATCGCCGAAGCGGCATGAGCTCGCGAGGTCGTCGATGTCGGCGAACTGGCTGCGGTCGAGCTCTTCCTCGCCGGTGAGTTTTATTTCGCGCATGCCCGGCGTGTCGATGAGGCAGCCGCCCGACGGCAACTGGATCAACGCGCGATGCGTCGTGGTGTGGCGACCCCGGCTGTCGTGTTCGCGCACGGCGGCAGTCGCCATGCGTTCGCGCCCGAGCAGCGTGTTGGTCAGCGTGGATTTGCCGACGCCTGACGAGCCGACCAGCACCGCGGACTGTCCGGGTCCGAGCCACGCGAGCAGCGGCGCGACGCTTTCGGCCGATTTCGCATTCACCGCGAACATTTCCAACGGCGGCGGCACGCGTCGACGCAGCTCGGCAAAAATGCCGTCGACGTCGCTGGTCTGATCGGCCTTGGTCAGCACGACGACGGGCAGCGCGCCGCTCGACTGGATCAGGAGCAGGTAGCGCTCGATGCGCGCCGGATTGAAATCGCCGTCGAGTCCGTTCAGAACGAACACGGCGTCGATGTTCGCCGCGATGATCTGGCGCTGATGACTTTCGCCGGCCGCACCCCGTCGCAGTTCCGTGCGGCGCGGCAGGATGCGTTCGATCACCGGCGGCGCGCCTGCCTCGACCAGCACGAAATCGCCGACGGCCGGGCGCTCCGTCGGGTCGAGATCGCGCTTGAGGAAACGCGCGGCCGGCTGCGCGTTGAACATCGTCTCGCCGTCATGCAGCTGGTACCCGGCGCGATGCTGCGCGACGACGCGCGCGATCGACCACGCCTCGGGCACGTCATCGGGCAATGCCTGCGCGCGCCAGCCGATGCGGGCAAGGCGATCTTCGATGTCGGCAGTCAGTGGCATCCGCGGATTCTAGCCGTGATCGGCGCCAGTGGCCTGCAGCGTTCATTTGGAAGATGGATCGCGAAGCGGATCGTGGGGCTGGGCGACGGCGGAGCGAGGTCCATGGCGGGGGCCATGGGTCGAGTGACTGCGCGCGCCGGGAGCGCGCGCGAACTGCGTAGCTGAGCCGCAAGGCCGGCGGGCAGGACAGCACGCCGTAACGACAAGTCCGGCGCCACAAGACCGAGCGAGCCGCTACCGAATGAGCCGCTTCCAAATGAGCGTTACAGACGACCAATTCCGGCAATTTGCTGGCGCGGCCGATTGTGCGCATCCGTTCGCGTGCAGCCCCAGGGCGGCGCTGCTAGCATCGCGGCTCGTTTACGGGTACGAGTGGGACGTCGATGGAGAATCAGGTGGTCGCGGTCAGCGGCCGACTCGATCAGGTGCGTTACGACATTCGCGGGCCGCTGAGCCGGCGCGCGCACGAACTTGAGGCCGAAGGGCGCGCGGTCCTGCGCCTGAATATCGGCAATCCGGGCCTGTTCGGCTTCCGCGTGCCGCAGCATCTGCGCGACGCGATCGCGAACGCTCTGCCGCAAAGCGAAGCGTATTGCCATCAGCAGGGTCTGGCCGAAGCGCGCGAAGCGATCGCCACCCAGCACCGGCGCAACGGTGCGGACGCAACGATGGAACGCGTGTTCATCGGCAATGGCGTCAGCGAGCTCATCGATCTCAGTCTGCGCGCGCTGCTCGATCCGGACGACGAAGTGCTGATCCCGGCGCCGGACTATCCGCTGTGGACCGCTGCGACCCGCCTCAACGGCGGACAGCCCGTGCACTATTCCTGCCCGCCGGAACGTGCGCACCTGCCCGATCCGGACGAGGTCGCCGCGCTCATCACGCCGCGCACCAAGGCGCTGGTCATCATCAATCCGAACAATCCGACCGGCGCGGTCTATCCGCGTGCGGTGCTCGAAGCCCTCGTCGAGGTCGCCGCACGGCATGGCCTGGTCCTGCTCTGCGACGAGATCTACGACAGCGTGCTGTACGACGACGCCGGTTTCGTGCCGCTCGCGCCGCTCGCCGGCGACGTGCCGTGCATCAGCTACGGCGGACTCTCGAAAGTTCATCTGGCCTGCGGTTACCGCGTCGGCTGGGCCTCGATCACGGGCGCCGAGCGCCGGATCAAATCGATGCTCCACGCATTCGACCTGCTTGCCTCCTTGCGCCTGTGCAGCAACGTGACTGCGCAATGGGCGATCAAGCCTGCGCTCGAAGGACCCAACGAAATCGGCGCGCTGACGCGCGCCGGCGGACGATTGCATGCCGCACGCGAAGCGATCTGCGCAGGCATTGCGCGCAGCGAATTCCTCGATGTCGTCGCGCCGATGGGTGCGCTGTATGCGTTCCCGAGCGTCGATCCCGAGCGACTGCCGGATTTCGACGATGCGGCGTTCGCACTCGATCTGCTCGAGCACGAGCAGGTAATCCTCGTGCCGGGATCGAGCTTCAACATTGCCGCGCGCAATCACTTCCGCGTCACCATGCTGCCGCAGCCGGCCGTACTCGCCGACGTGTTCGAGCGCATCGAAGGCGCTCTGCGGCGCACCGCTGAAACCGCTGCCGCGAAACGCCGCGTCGCGTAGTCGGACGATGGCGACGACCCCGCTTCCGGCGACCGCGCGTCGCCGCTTTCTCGCGCTCGGCGACTCCTACACGATCGGCGAAGGCGTCGCCGACGACGAGCGTTGGCCCGCGCAACTCGCGCGCCGACTGCGCGCGCGCGGCGTCGCCATCGACGAACCTGACATCATCGCCCGCACGGGCTGGAGCACCGACGAGTTGGCCGCGGCGATGGATGCCGCGCACTTCTCGCCGCCGTATGCACTGGTCACGCTGCTGATCGGCGTCAACAACCAGTATCGCGGCCGCGACGTGGCCAACTACCGCGACGAATTCGACGCATTGCTCGATCGGGCAGTTGCGCTCGCTGGAGATGCGGCCCGCGTCATCGTCGTCTCGATCCCGGACTGGGGCGTTACCGGCTTTGCCCATGCGCAATCCCGCGATGCGGCCAAGGTCGGCGTCGACATCGACGCCTATAACGCCGCTGCGCGTGAAAGCTCGAATGAACGCGGCGTCAGCTTCGTCGATGTCA
>JBDSBK010000317.1:0-5915 GCA_039921645.1 Dokdonella sp. | reverse complement strand
GAGTGTCGGCGGACGTCGATCTCGGTGGCGAAGATGGCATGCGCCGGCGCGACACTCCCGAAGGCGCGAGGTGACAGGCTTTTGCTCTGCTCTACGCTGGATCAGCCCGCGGGAGGCAGCACGACGGGGCCACGCTGCCTCGGCAGCGGCCGCCGCGAGGGACTCAGATCGACAGCGCGCGTCCGACCAGATCCTCGATCACACGCAGATCGGGAATGACGGCGTGGTCGTCGTGCACGAGCACTTCCGAATGCACGCCGGTCCCGAGTTCCGAATTGTCACCCGTCGTGATCAGCAACTCGGAGGTGATCGTGGTCAGCCGCGGGAAGCCTTGGGCGAGCATCGCGAGGAACGGCATCTTGGCGCTGCCGCCGAGCAGCTTGAGCACGGTCACGCGCGCATTGCGCGTGCTTTCCTCACTG
Organism: Dokdonella sp.; assembly: GCA_039921645.1. Lineage (GTDB taxonomy): Bacteria > Pseudomonadota > Gammaproteobacteria > Xanthomonadales > Rhodanobacteraceae > Dokdonella_A. The sequence goes on along the minus strand of JBDSBK010000317.1, from coordinate 5,493 downwards.
GCGTGACCAGCCAGCATCGGAAACGAGAACAGCGGCAGACGCCAGCCGCGCCAAGCCAGGCGGCCGAGCAGCCACGCCGGTGCGTTGGCGACCGGCTCTGGTTTGGTGTAGCTGATCACCTCTGCGACGGTTGCATTTGGCAACAGCAAGCGACCCTCGGTGACCGGCACCATGACGCCCCGGATTTCGCGCGGTAGTTCGGCCATCTTCAGATTCCCCGCCTGCTGACACCCATCGAATTTCTCATGCCTTCGTCTCGAGCAATTTCTCGGCGAGCTCGTGCGGCGAACCGAGGAAGCTGACCACGCCGGTCTCGCAAACACCGTCAATCATGGAACTGACCACACAGGTGTCCGGGCGCTGCGCATAGACTTCGCCACCCTGTTCGGCAAGGTAGCGACAGCCTTCGGCCGCATCGCTCGACATGCCCGAAAAAATGATCGCGCCCGCATCGGCACCGAACTTGTCGGCAACATCCTGCAGCACGCGATCGATCGACGGGCTGAAGGCGCTCGCGCCCGCATTGCGTTCCAGCGTAATCACGCCTTCTGCGTCTACACGCAAGCGATGCGAATTGGGCACCACGACGACGTCGCCGTGCGCGACGCGTTCGCCATGTGTAGGCGAGCGAACGGTCAGCTTGGTGGCCTGCGTGAGCTGGTTCGTCATCATGCCGACGAATTCGTCGCCCAGATGCTGAGCGAGGAGGAACAAAGCAGGATAGTCGCGCGGAATTCCAGCGAGGAACTCGCGCACCGCCTCGGGGCCGCCAATGGACGCGCCGAGCACCCAGACTTTTCGTACTTTCGCTTTCGGTACGACCACGGAGTCCGGATCGAGCCAATTTTCGTGGTCTTGCATCTCGACGGCGCGCGGCACGACGGCTTCTTCGAGTGGAATCAATTCCAGCGAAAGGCCACCGGAGGCGGCGGCGAATTCCTGTGCCGCCTCATCGCCACCCTCGGGGGCGAGAAACTCCTCCGCCCGCAGTTTTTCGATACCAAAGTCCGCCCTGCCGGTGGGCACTTCCTTCGGCAACTCGGTGCCGTCCAGCACATCCTCTAGCGACCAGGCATTGGATGCTCCGGTGACCGGGGTGGCTTCACCCACGGACTCGATGCCGAGTGCAACGGGAATGGCGGCATGGACATCGGCGGCCGCATCAAGGTCGAAGTCCAAGTCAAGATCGTGCGCGGATGCCTGGGGTACCGGTGTCGATGTCAGATCGACATCGAACAATTCGATTCCAGGTTCATTCAACAGCGGCGCGTCAGCGAACTCGCCCGCGCGGGAACCTGTGGCAGAAGCATCGCCCGCAAATTCACCCGCGTCGTCGTCGAAGTCGATTTCAAATGCGCTCGAGATCGTTGTCGGCTGATGGCCGGCGGATGCGTCGCCGTCGGCCCCGCGGGGCGCCACGTCAGGCATCTCGATCAAGCTGTCAAAATCCATCAAATCTGTCGCTGCGGAATCCGACTCGGCGAGCGGCACGGACGATGGTTCATTGCCGACGCCGAACGCAATATCATTCGACAACGCAAAATCATTCGATTCGGCCATCGGCGCAGCCTTCGCGACGGGTGCCGTATCCACGAACGTCGGAGCAACAGTCGCTACTGAGGTCTTTGCTGGAGATGCCAACGGCACAGGCAGCGGAACCGGCGTCGGAACGGGTTCGGAGCCGGCGGGACGAGGCGGATCGATATCCGCGCCCAGAACCTTGGCCGCGAGATGACGCACCCAGCGGGCGTGATCGAAGCCCGACAATGCATTCGAGACTTCGCTCTCGTTGAACACGACGCGATAACGCACATCGTCGAGGAGGTCATATACGCCGTCGAGATCAGGGTCGTTCTGCGCGTCGAGATTGACCACCACGACGTTGGCTTGTGAGCGCTCCAGCGCATCGCGGTCGAGCGCGCTCGCAAGCGCTTCGTAAACGACGGGCGCGCCGAACGAATTCAGGATGTCGCGCAGCTGCTCGCCACGCTCGCGCGTTTCGTAAAGCAGGGCGACGGAGACGCCGGTTTCATTGCTGGACACGTTCACGCCTCAGGACTTCCTGTACCTGTTTGAGCAGATCGTCTTCCTGGTACGGCTTGCCGAGATAGCGCTCGACGCCGATTTCCAGCGCGCGCTGGCGATGCTTTTCGCCCGTACGCGACGTAATCATGATGATCGGCACCTTGCGCATGCGCGAATCGTTGCGCATGTAGGTGGCGAGTTCGTAACCGTCCATGCGCGGCATTTCGATGTCGAGCAACATCAGATCCGGTACGGTGTCCTGCAGTTTTTCCAGCGCGTCGAGGCCGTCCTTCGCAGTGACCACGTCGAAGTCCGCACGCTCGAGCACGCGCGTGGTGACTTTACGCATCGTGATCGAATCGTCGACGACCATGACTAGGGGCTTCTGGCGGATTTCCGGCTCATGCACCGGGGCAGCAGCCATGTAGGAAGGCATTTCCTCGGTGCTGCCGGCCTCAATGCGCGCACGCAAGGCCGCCAGGCGGCGCACCAGCGGCGCGAGATCGAGAATGATCACGACAGCGCCGTCACCCATAATCGTCGCGCCGAAGATGCCCGGCACCGAACTCACCTGCGGACCCACCGATTTGACCACGACTTCGCGCGAACCCACCACGCCATCGATGCGAACCGCCGCTCGCTGATCGCCAGTGCGCGTCATCAGCAGCGGCACCTGCGTTTCTTCGCTGATGGCGCGCCCGCGCGGTACGCCGATCAACTGCGCCAGATCGTAGATCGTGTATTCCTCACCACCGTAATTGTGCTTCGGATTGCCTTCTGCGATGCGTCGATCGAGGTCATCGTGCGCGATACGCGCAACCCCCTGCACAGACGACATCGGAATCGCGTAGCTGCTCTCGCCGAGCTTTACCAGGATCGCCTGCGTCACCGCCAGCGTGAATGGCAGGCGGATTGTGAAATTGACGCCCTTGCCGGGCGTCGAATCGATGACGAGCGAACCACCGAGCTGCTTGATCTCGTTGTGAACGACGTCCATGCCGACGCCGCGACCGGATAGCTGGGTCAATTCGCGTGCGGTCGAGAAGCCACTTTCGAGGACGAAGCCGTACAGATCGCGATCAGACAGCTGCGCCTCAGGCTTGAGCAGGCCGCGTTCGATTGCCTGGCGACGGATCGCTTCGCGATCCATGCCTCGACCATCGTCGGCTACGCGCAACACGACTTCGGTCGACTCACGACTTACCGCGATATTGACCGTGCCTTCAGCCGGCTTGCCGGCGGCTACGCGGTCATCGGGCTTTTCGATACCGTGCGCCAACGCATTGCGCAACATATGCTCGAACGGCGCTTTCATGCGTTCGAGCAGATTGCGATCCATTTCGCCATGTGCGCCGTCGACCTTGAGCTGGGCACGCTTTCCCAGCTCCTGGGCTGCCTGGCGCAAGGTGCGCCGCAGGTTCGGCACAAGTGAATCGAACGGCACCATGCGCGTGCGCATGAGGCCTTCCTGCAGATCAGAGTTGACGCGCGACTGCTGCAGCAGAAGAGTTTCAGATTGACGCGTCTGCTCATCGAGCAAGCCCTGGATCGACACCAGATCCGATACCGACTCACCGAGCGCGCGTGACAACTGCTGCAATTGGGAGAAGCGGTCAAGCTCGAGCGGATCGAATGCGCCGACGCCAGTATCCTGTTGCTCACGCTGGAAACGCGCAATGATCTGCGCTTCCGTCTCGATCTCAAGCTTGCGCAACTGTTCGCGCAAACGCGCGACCGTCTGATCGAATTCGACGAGGTTGAAACGGAACGTCGCAATCTGCTGTTCCAGACGCGAACGATAAATCGACACTTCGCCAGCGTAATTGACCAGCGAGTCGAGAAGATCCGAACGTACGCGGATCATTTCCTGCGGGGCACGCGGAGCCTCTTCCTGGTCCATTGCCGTCAGGTGACGTGGTGCCGGACGGGCGCCCTCGGGCTTGCCTGCGATGCCGCTGGCCGGAGTTGGCTGTGATGCATCGACCGATGTCGCTGCGGGTGTTGCCGCGGCGACTCCTGCAGCCGCAACAACCGAATCCGCCGTCAGCGTTTCGCCAGCGATAAGGCTTTCGAAACGCGCGATGGCATTGACGGGCATCGCAATGGCGCGGCGTTGGGCGACGCGCTGCACAAGTCCGTGCAGGCGGTCGAACCCGCGCTCGAGCGATTCCACCGCAACCCGGTCGATCGCGAGGCGACCGTCGCTGACCGCATCAACCAGCGACTCCATCGCGTGACTGAGATCGCCGACCGGTGCGATGCCGGCCATGCCCGCGCCGCCCTTGAGGGTATGCAAATCACGCTGCAGTCCAATAATGACCGAGCGATCGTGCGGGGCTTCGCGCAGCTTTGCGACGAGCGAATCGGAATGGTCGAGAATATCGGCGCCTTCCTGCACGAACGTGTCGAGCAGGTCGTCGTCGATGTCGCCGATTTCAAGCGGGCCATCCGGCTGCGGATCGTCGGCGATCGGCGGCGCCTGTTTTCCGGTGAGGAGGATGGGCGACGTGTGTACGGCCGGCGACAGAGTGTCAGCTTGCACCGCCGCGGCAGGCACGGCAGGGGCGACATCGGCTGGCTCGTCGATCTCGGGAATTTCGAACTCGAGCGAGTCACTCGTCGTGAGCGAAAGCGCCTCTACATGGTCGGTCGAGGGCGCATCGAGGTCGAGCGCGAACGCCTCGCTTGTCGAGGGCAGAGGCGGTAAATCCTCGATGACGATTTCCTCGACATCGAATCCATCCTGCGATCCTGTCGCATCCAACGTATCGGCATGATCGATCGCTATGGGTTCCAGCAGAGCGGCGAAGTCGTCGAAACTTGGTTCCGTCGTCGCGTCTTGGGTGTGGGACGATTCGGTTGCATGATGGTCGGCGGACAAGTCGAAATCAGCGAGCGCGGCAGCCAGATCCGCCGGCATCTTCGCTCCAAGTCCGGAATGCGGCGCGCTGGCTGCATGACCTGAACGCGCAACCCAGTCCGCGGTGAGATCCGCCTGCTCGATCGGCGCCATCTGCGGCCCGTTGTTGGCCGCTTGTTCGCGGTGGTCAATGCCGGCCAGTGGACCGATACCGGCGTCCTCTCCGACGTAAGCGTGCAGCGACGCATCCGGCAACGTATCGCGCAACACCGCCAGACGGGCGGCCAAGGCCGTCGAGTCGGGCAGTTCCGTGATTCCATCGGTGAGACGCCGCATGACGTCGCGGGTCAGCGCGGCCGTTTCGCGCAGGGCTGCCACACCCGCCGCATCCGGCGCTTCAGCCGCGCCGCGCAAGCGCTTGACGTAGTTTTCCAACGGCGCCAAGACTCTGCCGATCGACGGAATGTCGACCATCGCAATCGCGCCGTTCAACGTATGTACCGCGCGCAGCAGTTGCTCGCTGACGGGAATCGCTTCGGGCGTTCCGTGAGAAAGGTAATCGTCGATTACCGCAAGGTGGGCGGCGACTTCGCTTTGCAGGATGTCGA
>JBDSBK010000316.1:0-9707 GCA_039921645.1 Dokdonella sp. | reverse complement strand
GACCGTCGACCGCGTGCAGGCGCAATCGATGGGGGTCTCGTTGAGCGACGTCTACACGGCCATCCAGCTCATGCTCGCGCCGATCTACGTCGACGATTTCTTCCATCAGGGCCGTGTGCAGCGCGTGATCATGCAGGCCGATTCGGCGTTCCGCATGTCGCCGGACGCGATCAGTCATTACTACCTGCCGAGTACGCTCGCAACCGGTGTCACCGGAACGGGCGCTGCGGATCGCTCGATGATTCCGCTGTCGAATGTCGTGCGTACCGAGTGGGTCATGGGCTCGCCCAGCCTCACGCGCTACAACGGCTATGCCGCAATCCAGATGAACGGCGGTCCCGCACCGGGGCGCAGTTCGGGCGAAGCGATGCAGGCGATGACGGACATCATCGGCAGCAAGGATTTCCCGCAAGGCTTCAGTTCGCAGTGGAGCGGTCAGTCGCTGCAGGAAATCGTGTCCGGCAACCAAGCCCCATTGTTGTTCGGACTGTCTATCCTCGCCGTATTCCTCTGCCTTGCAGCGCTGTACGAGAGCTGGTCGATTCCATTCGCGGTCATGCTGGTGGTACCCGTCGGCATCACCGGTGCGCTGGTCGCGACACTGCTGCGTCATCAGTTCGACGAGAACCTCAACAACGACATCTTCTTCAAGATCGGCCTGATCACGATCATCGGCCTCGCCGCGAAGAACGCGATCCTGATCGTCGAGTTCGCGGTGCAGGAGCAGAAGGCCGGGCGCAATCTCGCCACCGCCGTGGTCGACGCGGCCCGCCTGCGACTGCGTCCGATCCTGATGACTTCGTTCTGCTTCATTCTCGGCGTTCTGCCGCTGGCGATCTCGTCGGGTGCTGGCGCGAATGCGCGTCACGCGATCGGTACCGGCGTGATCGGCGGCATGATCTTCGCGACCTTCCTCGGCGTGCTGTTCATCCCGATCTTTTACGTGATCGTGCGCCGCCTGCTCGGCGACAAGATGGAATCGCCGGAAGCAACGCTCGCTGCGACGTCGACAGCAAATGAGCACAGGTGACGCGGGCCGCGCCGCATTTGCGGCGCTCGCCCTCGCCTGCTGCGCAACCAACGCGCACGCCGATACGGACTACGGCGCTGCGCCGTGGCAGCTCTACCGCGACACCAATCCGTTCGTCGCAGCGAGCGGACTGCCATTTGCGCCGCCCGCTGTGGCACCGGAAAGCTGGCATGTGGAAGCGCTGCTGTCGGCAAGCAATACCGAACTCGCTTTCGATCGCGGCAGCGAGCACCTCGTCTACGATGCCGAAATCCACGAGGGACGCATTGCGCTCACGCGCGCCTTCGGGGAGCGCTGGCTGGTACGCGCAACGATTGCGGACACCGGCATTGGCAAGGGATTTCTCGACAGCTTCCTCGAGGACTACCACCGCACGTTCGGTTTCGCCAACGGCGACCGCGGCCGACTCGGTACGGACGGCCATACGATTTCCTATGCGGATGCATCCGGTCGTGACGTGTTCCTCGATCGCAGCCTGAGCGCGATCGCACCGTTGATGGTCGATGTCGCATTGCGTACGCCTGAAGACGGCCACGAATGGCTTTACGGGGCGACGCTGAAGTTGCCGACTTCGCATGCGAGTCCATTGATCGACGATCGCGCAGTCGATGTCAGCCTCTGGCTTGCCGCGCAGTCGACCGACGCGCAGGCGCGGCTGCCCTGGGGTGCCCGTGTCGGCGTCATGCAACGTGGCGATACGCACCTGCTGTCGCAGCGAGCAAAAGACCAGGTGCCATTTGCCGACGCGACGCTCGGCTACATGCTGCTGCCCCGATGGGATGTCGCCGCGCAAGTGCAGTGGCACGGCGCGCTTTACGACTCGCAGATTCCGCTGCTCTCCTCGGCCGCCAATCTGACCCTCTCGTCCGCATGGCATGCCGCGGCTGGCTGGACGCTGCGTGCAGGCCTCGTCGAAGATGCCATTCCTCGCCATGCGCAGGACGTGACGTTTTTCGTGGACGTTTCCATCGCCGGCATTTCTCTCTGAGCAGCGGATCGCCCCGCAGCATGGCCGCCGGTTCAGGCAGCCCATCTACAATCGTGGCGATGACGCGCAACGTATTGCTCGCAACGCTCGCGGTGACAGTCGTGCTGACTCCGCCCGCCGCCTATGCGCGCACGATCTTCCGCTGCGTGCGTGACGGCACCGTAAGCCTGGCGACCGCGCCGGAGCCGGGTTCGCAATGCTTCCCGAAGACCCTCGACGACACCGCAGCGGCATTGCCGAACCTGTGGGGCGCGATGGGCATCGTGCGCGGCACGCTGTATCAACGCATCCAGGACGGCAAGCCTGTCTACAGCACACGCAACCTGCCGGGCTCGACCAAGGTACTCGCATTCAGCGTCGCCACACCTGCGGGTTCGCCTGCGCATGCCGGCCTCGGCAAGATCGGTCAGCCGCGCATGTCCGAATTCCCGCGCGAGTTCAAGACGGCCGCCAAAAATGCCGGCATCGACGAAGCGTGGTTGCGTGCGATCGCACATGCCGAAAGCGCGTACGACGCGACGGCTGTCTCGATCAAGGGCGCCAAAGGCATCATGCAACTGATGCCCGAAGTGATCGGCGACTACGGTGTCAAAGACCCTTTTTCGGCAAAGGAGTCGATCACGGCCGGGGCACGTCTCCTGAAAACGCTGGAGACGCAGTACGAGGGCGACCTCAACCTCGCGGCGGCCGCCTATAACGCCGGCGCTGGCGCCGTCGCCCAGTACAAGGGTGTGCCGCCGTATGTAGAGACACAGGAATACGTCGCCAAGGTACAGGCCCTGCATGCGCGCTACCGCAAGGCGATGGGCCTTGCGCCGTTGCCCGCGCAGCTCGCACCCGCCCAGTAGAGCATCTGCGCAGCCACCCCCCGCGGCGCAACCCGCTAGAATTGCGGTTTGACCATCTGGCACGTCCGCAATGAGCGCGATCGAACAACGCATCCTCGAAAAGACCTGGTTCTACCGTTTCCAGCTGCCGAGCGGAAAGATCACTTCAACCTACGACGATGGCGCGCTCGACGGCATCCATACCAGTCGATTGACGATGTTGCAGCAGGTCATCGACGGCCGTTTCGGCGGATCCCTCGCCGGACGCAACGCAATCGACATCGCCTGCCACCAGGGCTGGTTCGCGACCAAGCTGGCGCAATGGAACGCCGACGACGTGCTCGCGATCGATGCGCGCTCCGAACATGTCGCCGACACGACACTGATTCGCGATGCACTGAACCTGTCGAAACTGCGCGTTCAGCAATCCGACGTGCATGCACTGGAGCCGGCAACGCTCGGACGGTTCGATCTTGTGCTGATGCTGGGCTTGATCTATCACCTGGAAAATCCGGTCGGCGCATTGCGTCAGGCGCATGCATTGACGCGTCAGGCCTGCGTCGTCGAAACGCAGATCGTGCCAGGCATGACCGGCATGGTCGACTACGGCAGTTATCGCTTCGTGCGCCCGCTCAAGGGCTCGTTCGGCATCATCGACGAGACCGACGACACGCACGGTCCCGAGGCCAGCACGACGGGTATCTGTCTGGTGCCGAGTCTGGAAGCATTGCTCTGGATCATGCGCAAGATCGGATTCGCGCGCGTCGACGTGATCGCACCGCCCGCCGATGCCTACGAGCAGTTGCTGCACGGAAAGCGCGTGATGGTGGTTGGCTACATCGACTAGTGGACTGCAACGTTCATTTGGGAGGAGGATCGCGACGTGGATCGTGGTGCTGGACGCGCTCCGGAGCGAGGCCCATAGCGGTGGCTATGGGTTGTGACTGCGCGCGCCGGGAGCGCGCGCGAACAGCGTAGCCGGGCCGCAAGGCCGGCGGGCAGGACAGCCCGCCGCAACGGCAAGTTGAGCGCCGCGAGATCGAGCGAGCCGCTTCCGAAAGGAGCGTTACAGTCCACTGACGTTCCGCGATGCCGACGCGACGTGCACGCGCATGCACGTCGCGTGTCTCAATTGGCAATGCAATGTCGTTTGCATGTGTGCCGCCCGCCTCCCGGGCCACGGAGTTGCACACATGCCCGATCATCGCGTACTGCACGCACTCGCGTATTGCGCAGTCCTGCCTCTGCTCGCTCTTGCGCGCCCCTGTGCCGCCGCGATCACGATCGATCTTGCCTATGTGGACCAGCAGTCGACGGCCTTCCAGCTGTTCAAGGGCTTCGTCGACGAAGCCGTGGCTGGCCATCCGGACTACGGCTTCAGCGCAGCGGACGCGGCCTACATGTACAAGCTCACAGGCCAGACGCAGTACGCGACGCTCGCAGTGCAAACGGTCGATGCGCAGGTCAGCGACGCCGAAACCGTCATCGCCAGCGGCGACGAGCCGGACATTTCACGAGACCAGTATCTCTATTCGGGCGGAATGATCGAGGATGTCGCGCTTACCTACGACTGGTGTTCCAGTTTCGTCTCACCCTCGCAGCACACGCGCTGGAGCGCCTACGCCGAGCAGACTGTCTGGAATATCTGGCACCACGACAGCGCAGTGTGGGGCGGCCATCCACACGCGTGGCCCGGCTGGGGCACTGACGATCCGGCGAACAATTATTACTACAGCTTCCTCCGCGCCACGCTGTACTGGGGGCTTGCCTCCAACAGCGCGACCTGGAAGAACCTGCTGCAAAACCAGAAGTGGCCCGAGGAAAAAACCTACACGGCGGGCATCGCGGGAGGTGGCAGTCAGGAAGGCACGGGATACGGGACCTCGCATCGCACGTTGTTCTCGCTCTACCGCGTCTGGAACGATTCGATGCACGTCGATGTCGGCAATGCGACCACGCACCTGAGCAGCAGCATCGCCTGGTGGATCCATTCGACCGTGCCCACCCTCGATCGCGTTGCACCGATCGGCGATCAGGCGCGCGCATCCGAGCCCCTGATCTACGACTACCACCGTCAGCTCATGCTCGAGGCACGCAAGGTCAGCAACGACACGACGGCACAGGCGAACGCTTCATGGTGGCTGCATTCGATATCGGTGCAGGACATGCAAAGCAGCTTCAACCACCGTCACAACCTCCTGCCGGCGGGTCCAGCCGGCATACCGCCGGCTGCATTGACCTATTACGCCCCCGGCACCGGCCAATTGTTCTCGCGCACCGGCTGGGACACTGCGGCGATGTGGATGCAGTTTGCGGCGGGACCATACGTGCAAAGTCACGCGCGCCAGGATCAGGGCTCCTTCACGCTCTATCAGGGTAGCTGGCTCGCGACCACCGAGAACATCTGGACCCGCAGTGGCATCCAGCAAGGCACGGAGACGAACAACATGCTGCGCTTCGAGCACGCAGGTGACGTGGTTCCGCAGCATGAGAACACGACGTCGACGATGGCCGTCACCCCGGGATCGAATGGCGCAGTGCATGCCGTCGCGAACCTGACGCTCGCCTACGACGGCGATCCGGCTGTGTCCTCGTGGCAGCGCACGATCGACTTCGCCAATCGCACATTCACCGTCACCGATGCATTCGCGCTCGGCAGCGATACGCAAGCGATCTTCCAGGTCAACACGCCGGTGCAACCGGTGATCAACGGCACTACCGCGACAGCCGGCAGCTTGAAGATCAAGGTCCTTTCACCGGCAAACGCGACGTTGAGCGCGCTCGACTGGACCACGCAAAACAACGGCGGCGATGAATTCCGATCGGGCTGGCGTCTCGACATACATGGCGGCACAACCGGTTATGTCGTCGAGATGAGCGCCAGCGATACGATCTTTGCCAATGGCTTCAATTGACGGGCCCGGCAAGCCCGGAGACGAAGAGCAGACCTGTTACCCATCACATGAGAAAAGGAATGGCGTGGGCTTGCTCGCTCCATTCCGTTGGCGACGACGGCCAACGATGAATCGTCCCCGGGCGTGGAGACGAACGCGAATTTCTCAGCGCACGCCGGTCTCATTCCGCGCAATGACCAACCGCTGGATCTCGCTCGTCCCTTCGTAGATCTCGGTGATCTTCGCGTCGCGGAAATAGCGTTCGAGCGGCATTTCTTTCGAATAGCCCATGCCACCGTGAATCTGCACGGCCTGATGCGTGATGAACATTGCGGCTTCCGATGCGAACAGCTTGGCGACCGACGCTTCGGTGCTGAAACGACCGCCGTTCTTGTCAGCCTGCGTCTTGGCGAATGCAGCGCGCAAGGTCAGCAGCGTTGACGCATCCAGGCGGCATTTCATGTCCGCGATCTTCGCCTGGATCATCTGGAACGAACCAATCGGATTGCCGAACGCCTTGCGCTCGCGCGTCCAGACGAGACTGGCTTCGTAGGCTGCGCGCGACAGGCCGACCGCCTGCGAAGCGATGCCGATGCGGCCCGCGTCCAGTACGCCCATTGCGATGCCGAAGCCCTTGCCTTCCGCGCCGAGCAGATCGGCGGCCGGGCACACATAGTCGCTGAATTCGATTTCGCAGGTCGCCGAGGCGCGGATGCCGAGTTTGGGTTCGGTCTTGCCCGCATGAAAACCTTCACGCGCCGTATCGACGATGAAGGCCGAAACGCCCTTTGCACCGATGCCCGGCGTGGTGATCGCGAACAAAACAATGTATTTGGCGACCGGGCCGGACGTGATCCAGCTCTTCTTGCCGTTGATGACCCAATCGCCATCCGCATTCTTCGCGGCGCGCGTATGCATGGCGGACGCATCCGAACCGGACTGCGGCTCGGTCAGCGCGTAGGCGCCGATCGCTTCCCCGGTCGCGATCGCACGCACGTACTTCTGCTTCTGCTCCTCGCTGCCGTACTTGAGGATGCCGTTGCAGTAGAGCGAATTGTTGACCGACATGATCGTCGAATGCGCGCAGTCCGCTTCGGCGATTTCCATCATCGCAAGCGAGTACGCAACCGTGTCCATGCCGGCGCCGCCGTATTCGTGCGGCACCTCGATGCCCATCAAGCCCAGCTGGCCCATCTCGCGGATGTTCGCGAGCGGGAACTCGCCCGCCGCATCCAGTTCAGCCGCGACCGGAACAATGCGCTTCTGCGCGAAATCACGCGCAATGGCCTGAATCGACAACTGGTCGTCGCTGTAGCGAAAGTCCATCGGGAGCTCCTGAAGATTGGCTGCGGCAGCCGCTTGCATCGCTGCCGGAAAGTTCTGATCGGGTGACTTCGGATTTTAGCGGTTTCGCGCAATCAGCGCGTAGGCGCTGCAAAATCGCATGGCCGGCCCGGCAGGCGTTGGGCGAGCATCCACGGCAACAGGGCAAGTTCGCCGTAAGCCTGCGGCCAGATCACGTGTTTTTCGCCGGGATATTCCGTATAGCGCGGCGCGCCGCCCATCGCGCGCAGTGCGCGCACGACCGCACGCGAACCCACCATCGCCCCGTCGTAGCCGGTCTCGATGTCGGTGTCGTCGTCAACGGCGCCATGGAACACCCATTGCGGCACGTCACGGATCGGCCCAATCCCGGCCAGTTCGGTCATGCCCGACATCGGCACGCCGGCAGCGAAGCAAGACGGGTACGCCTTCAACGCGTCCCAGACACCGGTGCCGCCATCAGAAATTCCTGTGAGATATATGCGCCGTGGATCGACCGGCCAGTGTTCCAGCGCATCGCGCACCACCGCGATGACGCGATCCGGTGGCCAGTACGCATCCGTCGTCTGCGGCGCGACGTACACCAGCGGAATCCCGCCTTCGCGCGCGGTGTCGATCAGCTCGAACGAGCCGTTTCCGTCGCCCGCGAGCTGCGACTCGTTGTCGGTGCCGTCCTGCCAGTCGCCATGCAGGAAAATGATCAGCGGCAGCAATTCCCGGTCGCGTCGCCCCGGTGTCACGACCGCGCGATACGGGACATTCAGTGCATCGGCCGTCCAGAATTTCCCGAGTTCGCTATCCTCTATCGCATTGACAGGGGTACATCGTAAAGCGATCGCGCTACCGACAAACGCGCACAGCAGCATCGCATTGCGACGTCGGAGAATCTTCATCGCCCATGCTGACGAACGATGGAAAACAGCACCCGAATCGTCGGCGCCCGCCTGCATCACTCGACGGTTGCGCCAACAGCGCTGAGGGCCCGTCCCACCGGGATGAGGTAGTTGACGTTCAACGAAGAACCTTCGGCATTGACGAGGCCTGAAACACTCAATGCCACCAGCTCGCCCGACTCGTTGAATACAGGGCCGCCGGAATTACCGGGATTGACCGCCGCATCGGTCTGATACAAGCGTGCGCCGTCGACTTCACGCACCGCTGAGAGGATGCCCTGCGTCACGGTGTGGCTCAGCCTCACATCCAGCGGCGTACCCACGACATAGAGGGGATCGCCGGCATGCGGTTCTGCATGCGCCACGGTAGCTGCCTTGCGCCCTTTCGGATCGAACTGCAACAACGCGACGTCGACATGCCTGTCCGTGCGGACCACACGCGCCTCGACCACATCGTCATCCAGCATCACCTTGACCTGCGCGTCCGCGCCGACGACATGCGCATTCGTCAGCGCGTATCCACTGGCATCGATCAGCACCCCGCTGCCATGACCGTGCGATGTCCTTACCGTCACCGCGCTGCGCAGCACCTCGTCGGAGTGGCCGCGGAAACTGCCGCTGCCGTCACCGTAGACGAGCGCCATCTTCGTGGCGCCTGCGGGGACGGCGGCGGCCTGCGCATGCGCGCTATTGACCCCTGTCACCACATCGACGAACGCATGATCGCCGAGCAGGTTGTCCGTCGCTGCCGCGAGCGCCTTCAGCACGGTGCCCTTGGTACCTCCGCCGGGATGCCATGCGTCGAACGAGCCGGCGCTTACGCCGCTGTACAGCGGCTCTCCGCCTGCCTGCACGCGCAGCGTCCAGCGCACCTTGACGTAACCGCGTGAACCAGCGCCGAAGGTATTGCCCATCGCAATCGAATTGCACAGATCGAGCTTCATCGCGACGAGCTCGGCATCCAGATGCAGGTCGGCCAGCGAACCGGCGCTTTCGGAACCGTCGACGAACAAGTAGCCCCAGTTGCGGAATCGCTCTGCGACGGCGCCTTCCGCGACCTTTCCCTTGAGATCAACTGCACCGTCGCTCCATTGGACATCGGTGCTTTGCGTACAATCCTTGCCACTGAACGCGCGTCCGATGGTGGCGTTGCTGCTGCCGGCGATGTCGAGTTTCAGCCCGAAACTGTCGAGTGCGACGCTCGCGCCACCGTTGTGTCTGGGGTTCGCGATCGGCAGCTTGATCGCCACCTTGGCGTCGGCGAAGTTGCTGCTGAGAACAACCTCTTCGACTTTCCCCTGGGCGCCTTTGGTGGCGCCACCACTCGGCGGCGTATCCGAGAAATGCCAGTTGCCCTGCGCGTCGCGCCACTTGTAAACCCCGGCAGACGCAATGCCGGATGCACACATGACTCCGGCCATGACCAATCCCACGCCAGCGAAACGGACGACACGCGCCATCGAGCAACTCCATTGACGTTGGGACGGCGGCATCGCGCCTTGGCCGAGTGCGCATGCGGACGATGCGCCGCAGGCGCGCAAAGTATAGCGAGGCGCCGTGCAGACCGGTTGACGCACCCTGCATCCGCGACTAATCTTGCATTCCATCTTTCAATCAAGATGAAGGGATAAATATTGGATCTCGCCGCGACATCGGCGCTGCTGCGGCTGCTTTCGGACCCGACGCGCGTTCGCCTGCTGGCCTTGCTCGAACGTGAGGAACTCACGGTTGCCGAACTTTCCGCTGTGCTGC
>JBDSBK010000315.1:0-3516 GCA_039921645.1 Dokdonella sp. | reverse complement strand
TTCGGTTCGACGCATGGCGCGCAAGTGGCTGGCGCGCGGCGGTATCTGATCCGCCTGGTATTTCCGCGGGGCGTATCAAAAACAAAACCCGCACAAGGCGGGTTTATCTGGTGCCGAAGGTGGGACTCGAACCCACACGCTTTTAAGGGCGGTGGATTTTGAGTCCACTGCGTCTACCAATTCCGCCACTTCGGCTTTGCATTCGCGGGCTGCGTCTGGACGACGGCTGCCGCGCGGGTCGCGCAGTATACGGCATTCGCGCGGAATGCTGTAAAGGCGGACGATGGAAATTCGACCGGAGCGGTTTGATCGTGTGCGAGCGGCTTCAGCCGCGATGCTCGCATCGCGTCGAACACCAATCCCACCCAAACCCTCCCCTTGAACAGGAGGGCTTGTACGTCAGTGCGTGCTGTCCAGCGCAAGTTCGCAGGTATTGCACGCGTACCAGCCACCCTCGGCAGGATAAAACTTCGAGCAGGCGTCGAGCGGGCGGCGATAGATGTGCAGGGACACGGCGTTCGCGTCTTCGCTGGGATTGAGGATCGTGTGGTATTCGTGCGGCGGGATCAGACTGCCGGCCGAACCGGCGCCCGCGTTCATCGTGCCGCGCGGTTCGAAGCGGTAGCGACCGTCTTTCGATTCCATCAATTCATACGGCGTGATTTCGAGGAAGCCCTGCCAGACGCCCTCGACGCACCAATGGCCCGCATGGTCATGGATCGGCGTGCCCTGACGTGGCCCCCAGGTCATCGCGACGACGCTGTAACCGTGTTTCTCGCTGCGATACAGCTCGCGCCGTGCGTAGTGGTCGTCCTCGCGCTCGAACACGCAGGCCGGCAGGCGCACTTCGGGATCGCGGATCAGCCGACACAACGCATTGCGCAAGGCATCCGTCGTCTTGCCCTCGTCGGGCAGGATCACGGCTGCATCCACCGCATCGATGAGTTGGCGTGCACCGGGGAATTCGAGCGAAAGCATGGGGTTTCTCGATGGGACCTGCCGCGATCGCGGCGTTCTCGAAGAGGCGATTCTAGCGCGTGGCCAGAAAGCGTGCGATGGCCGCGCCAAAACGCGGGATATCGACCAGGAACGCATCGTGACCTTGCGGGCTGTCCAAGGCCACGAAATCGACGTCGGCACCCGCAGCACGCAGGCCTTCGGCGATCTGCTCCTGCTGCGGCAGCGGGAACAGGATGTCGGTTTCCACGCCGATGACCAGAGCGCTTTCCACATCGATGCGCCGCAGCGCGGCATCGGCACTGCCAGCGCCGTGCTCGGCGAGGTCGAACCAGTCGCTCGCGCGCGAAAGGTACAGATAGCTGTTCGGGTCGAAACTGCGCACGAAACGGCGCGCATGGCCGGCCAGGTACGACTCGACCTGGAATTCGACCGCGAAGGGCTCTTCTTCCCGCTGCTCTGAATCGAGGCGGATGCGCGCGAAGCGGCCGACCCATTCCATCGCCGAGCGATACGTGATCACGCCGAGCTTGCGTGCGATCGACATGCCCGCTTCGGGATAATGGTCGTCGTCGTAGTGACCCGTTTTCCAGTTCGGATCGAGACGGATCGCTTCACGCTGCAGCGAGCGGATCGCGATCGCGAACGGCTGTGCCTGCGCAGCCGTCGAGATGCTGATGTGCGTTCGCGCGCTGGCGGGATGCTGCACAAGATAGGCGAGGGCGGTCATGCCGCCCATCGAATTTCCGAGCACGCAGGCGAGCTTCTCGATGCCCATGCCGTGCACGAGTTCGTAGCTGGCATTCGCCGCATCCTCGAGCGTGAGCTCGGGGAAATCGAGGCGGTAGGGTTCGCCCGTTGCCGGATTCGTGTCCGCCGGCCCGGTCGAACCCTTGCAGCTGCCGAGCGTGTTGACGCAGATCACGAACCAGCGATCGGTATCGATGTGCCTGCCCGGTCCGATCATCTCCTCCCACCAGCCCGGCGATGGATCCTGCGCATTCGCCGTCGCGTGTGCGCTCGGCGAAAGACCGGTGAGAATCAGGATCGCGTTGTCGCGAGCCGCACTGAGCGTGCCCCAGGTTTCATAGGCAAGGCGCGCGCCGACGAGTTCGCCGCCACGCTTCATGCGAAACGGTGTGGACAGCGTGAACCAGCGGCGGGCGTCGGACATGCGTGCAGGGCATTGGGTGAAACAGGACGCGCAATGTAGCGGGGCGCGGTCGCCACGCCAAGTCGGCGGAACCGCATGCGGTTCTGCTATGTTCGGACCGGATCGAATGGGGATTCCGATGCCGAGTATCTATCAGCTGAAACCAGCATTTCAGGGATTGTTGCGTCCGCTGGTCAAGGCGCTCGCACGGATGGGCGCTACTGCGAACCAGGTGACGATCACTGCCGTCGTGCTGGCGGCGGCGGTAGGAGTGGCGGTCGGATACTGCGTCGACCCGCGCGTCCTGCTGCTATTGCCGCTCACGCTGTTGCTGCGCATGGCGCTCAACGCGATCGACGGCATGCTCGCCCGCGAACACGGGCAGCAGTCGAAGCTCGGGGCCATCCTCAACGAACTCGGTGACGTTGTCGCGGACTCCGCGATGTATCTGCCGCTCGCATTGCGGCCGGATTTCCCCGCCGCAGCCATTGTCGTATTCGTCGTCGTCGGCATTCTCGTCGAGATGACTGGTGTGGTCGGCGTGCAGATCGGTGCGGGCCGACGCTATGACGGCCCGTTCGGGAAGAGCGATCGCGCCTTCGTGATTGGCGCTCTCGGCCTGGCACTCGGTATGGGCCTGCCGCCCGGAGTGTGGCTGGCATGGTTGTCGTGGGCGCTCGTTGTGTTGTCGACGCTGACCGTCATCAACCGCGCACGCAATGCACTGGCTGAAGTAAGCGCCAGGGAGAACCTCGCATGAACATGCTGCACATGTGGATTCCTGCCAACGTGTTGTGGGTGCTTGGCGCAATCGTCGCACTGCTGCTCGTTGCTACGGCCATCGTTGCCGTGATGCGCCGCGGCGATACGTCCGGTCGCCACGCCGAGCTTGCCGCACGCGTGCGTTCGTGGTGGGTGCTCGTCGCGGTATTCGCGGTCGCGATCTCGTTCCGGCGCGGCATCGCGATCGTGTTCTTCGCGATCCTTTCCTTCCTCGCGCTGAAGGAATATCTGTCGCTGATTCCGACGCGACGTACCGACCGCCGCGTGCTGTTCTGGGTCTACCTGTGCGTGCCCATCCAGTATTTCTGGATCTGGCGCGAGTGGTACACGATGTTCCTCATCTTCATTCCGGTGTGGGCCTTCCTGTTCATCGCGATGCGCATGGTGCTGCGCGGCGACACGAAGGATTTCCTGCGCGCGGCGGGCACCATCCACTGGGGCCTGATGACGATGGTGTTTGGCCTCAGCCATCTTGCCTACCTGCTCGTGTTGCCGAATGGCAAGGCGATGCCGGCGCACGGTGCTGCGTTGCTGCTGTTCGTCGTGCTGCTGACCGAACTCAACGACGTGCTGCAGTACATCTGGGGTCGCACGCTCGGCCGGCGCAAGGCGATCGAGAGCGT
>JBDSBK010000314.1:0-3789 GCA_039921645.1 Dokdonella sp. | reverse complement strand
CATTTTCCCATCCTCCGCAAAGTGATGCCGCTTGTTTCTGTTCGTTCGCGGGTGCGTGACCTCCGTGGTCCGCCCCGTCTGCACCGGCTGGCGCGCCGATGCCTCGCGACCGTTTCGGTCGCCTCGCAGCGCATCCTGCGCCACGGTGGCTCTTCATTTCCCTTCCCCAGACAGAAAGACGGAAATCAGAACTCTCCCTTGAACCAGGTCGAAACCCGGTTCCACAAGCCGCTGACCGCCGACGCATTGGCCGGAGCGCTGCGCGCACCGTCGCGTCGGCTGCCGTATAGAAGAAGACCGACGCCGGTCGCCTGCATAGGGTTCGCAACGACGTCGGCGAGACCGCTGACGTGCTGTGGCGTGCCCAGGCGCACTGGCATGTGGAACAGCTCTTCGGCAAGATCGAGCGCGCCTTCCATGCGTGCCGCGCCTCCGGTCAGGACGATGCCGGCACGCACGAGTTCCTCGCGCCCGCTGCGGCGCAGGTCCGCCTGCACCATCTCGAAAATTTCCTCGTAGCGCGGCTGCACCGCTTCGGCGAGGTTCTGCCGCGCGAGCCGACGTGGCGGACGATCTCCAACACTCGGCACCTGGATCGTTTCCTCGGCGTGCGCGAGCTGCGCCAATGCGCAGGCGTAGCGAACCTTCAATTCCTCCGCGTGCGCGGTCGGCGTGCGCATCAGATGCGCGATGTCCGACGTCACCTGATCGCCGCCGATCGCGAGCGAGGTTGTATGACGCAATGCACCGCCGGTGTAGATCGCGATGTCGGTGGTGCCAGCGCCGATGTCGACCAGGCACACGCCGAGTTCGCGCTCGTCATCGGTGAGCACGGCACGAGCGGATGCCACTGCTGCCGGCAACAGTTCATCGACCTGCAACCCGCAGCGATTGATGCATTTGGTGATGTTCTGGATCGCACTTGCCGCACCGGTAACCAGATGCACGTTCGCTTCAAGACGCACGCCCGACATGCCGACCGGATGGCGGATGCCTTCCTGACCATCGATCAGGTATTCCTGTGGCTCGCGGTACAACACGCTGCGGTCGGCCGGAATTGCAATCGCACACGCCGAGGTCAGTACTGCATCGAGATCCGCCGGACTGACTTCGCGATCGCGTATGGGCGCGGTGCCATGCGAGTTCTCGTCCTTGATGTGGCTGCCGGCGATCGACGCGTAGACCGAGCGGATCTGGCAGCCAGCCATCAGCTCGGCTTCCTCGATCGCACGCTGGATCGAATGCACGGTCGAGTCGATGTCGACAACGACGCCGCGCTTCAGCCCGTGCGCGGCATGCGAGCCGATGCCGATGATCTCGACCGGTTCGCCGGGCGCGTGCTCGCCGACGATCGCAACGATCTTCGAGGTACCGACATCGAGGCCGACAATCAGATTTTTTTCGCTCTTGCGATTCATGCAGGGTCCGGAAAAATCAGGGGATTCGCGGCGATATTGCGTGCCGCATCGAGAGTCGAATTCGTTGTCTGCGGACTTGGCAACGCCTTGATCGATGGCGCGACGGGTGGCTCGGGCCAGCGCATCGCAAATCCATTCTCGTAACGCAGGTCGACGTAGACGGGCGGCCCCGCATGTGCGTTGACAAGTCGCGGCCACACATCCAGGAAACGCTGCAACCGCCGCCTGGAATCGTTCCGCCCGAGCTCGATGACGGCGCCCGAAGCAAGATCCAGCTTCCAGCCGCCGCGGGGCGACAACGTGACCGCGTCGATCACGAGTCCGCTGCCACTGAATTCCTTCAGGCAATCGACATAGAACGCAAGTACATCGCCAAGGCGATCGTCCGGCCCCGCTAGTCGTGGCAGGCCTTGCAGGCCATTCGCGCCGGCGACGCTGAAGATCGCGCCATGTCGATTGATCAGGCGATCATCGCCCCAGCGCGCATACGGCTGCTGCTCGTACACGACCAGATCGATCGTGTCCGGCCAGCGCTTGCGTGCTTCGGTGCGCTCGACCCACGGCAGCCTGGCAACCGCGTCGCGCACGCGCTCCAGCTTGATCGCGAAAAACCCTTCGCCGAGCAGCGGCTGCGCTGCGGCGCTGATCTGTTCTGCGCTGACGTGGTTGAACTCTGCTCGCACGCTGAGCTGGGTCACCGGCCAACGGTCGCTGGCGAACCAGCCGTTGAGCACCCCGATGACTGGCAGTGCAACCAGGGTGAGCGCGATGCCCCAGGCGACAAGCTTGAGCAGGCCGTTGCCGTTCATGCGCCGTCCCTCGCAAACGACGTTTCAAGTACGCGCCAGCACAAGGTCTCGAAGTCGATACCTACAACGCCAGCCGCTTTTGGCACCAGCGAATGACTGGTCATGCCCGGCGCGGTATTCACTTCAAGCAGGAAGTTCTTCCCGGCGTGATTGCGCATCACGTCGACGCGCCCCCAACCGGAGCAGCCCGCTGCATCGAAGGCCGCGAGCGCGAGAGCGCGAATGTCGGTTTCCGCGTCGCCATCCAGTCCCGGGCACAGGTACTGCGTGTCTTCGGCGACGTATTTCGCGTGATAGTCGTAGAACGTACCTTTGGGCACGATACGGATCGACGGCAACGCCTCTCGTTCGAGAATGGCAACCGTGAGTTCGTCTCCCTCGATCATTTCCTCGACCAGCAGATCGCCCGGATAGCGCGCCGCAAGCTCCGCGGCCGCCGCAAGATCCTCGTCGCGAAACACGCGCGTGACACCGACACTGGACCCTTCGCACGCGGGTTTCACGATCACCGGCAACCCGATTCTTGCGGCAGCCGCATGCACGTCGACACCACTCGCACCGACGCCCTTGCGCAATGCAACGAACCGCGGCGTCGACAGACCTTCCGCGATCCACACCTGCTTGGTGCGCACCTTGTCCATCGACAGCGCGGAACCCAGGACGCCGGAACCGGTATACGGCACGTGCAGGGATTCCAGCGCGCCCTGCAGCACACCGTCTTCGCCACCACCGTGCTGGCCATGCAGGATGTTGAACACGCGCGCATAGTGCCCCGCGCGCAACGCATCGAGCAGCGCCGGAATGCCGTCCACGGCATGCGCATCGACGCCGCGCGCGCGCAACGCAGCGAGCACGTTGCGACCGGAATCGAGTGAAACCGCGCGCTCGGCCGACTCACCTCCCATCACGACGGCGACGCGTCCGAATTCGCTGGCGTCTGTGATCTTCATGCTGGATCCCGGGTCGTCAATTGGCCGCCCGCATCGAGTTCAGTCGCTGCTGCGCCGATATCTCCGGCCCCGAGCAGCAGAAGCAGGTCACCGTCGCGCAGCAAGGGCGGCAGCGCGTTGCGCAGGTCGCGTGGATGCTCGACGAGCACCGGATCGACCTTGCCGCGCGCACGCACTGCGCGTGCAAGCGCACGACCATCCGCATTGGCGATCGGTGCTTCGCCCGCCGGGTAGACCTCGGTGAGCACCAGAACATCGGTCTCGGCGAGAACATTCGCGAAGTCGTCGAGCAGATCGCGCGTGCGCGAGTAGCGGTGCGGCTGGAACGCGACGACGAGACGACGCTCGGGCCAACCCGCGCGCGCGGCTGCGAATACCGCCGCGAGTTCGCGCGGATGATGACCGTAGTCATCGACGAGCAAGACCTGCCCATGATCGAGCTTGAGCTCGCCGCGCAACTGGAAGCGACGCCCGACGCCTTCGAATTTTTCCAGTGCGCGCTGCATCGCATCCGGTGGCACGCCGAGCTGCCAGCCGACGGCGCATGCAGCGAGAGCGTTCAGTACATTGTGTCGACCCGGCAAATTGAGCCTTACCGCGAGGGCCGGTCCG
>JBDSBK010000313.1:0-4300 GCA_039921645.1 Dokdonella sp. | reverse complement strand
CGATCGGGCTGGCGCTGATGCTGGTCCAGGTTTCGTCCTTGCGCGAGTAGCGTTCGGCGGTACCGGTCTTGCCCGCGATCACGTACGGGAATCCGTCGTTGAGTCCGCGTGCGGTGCCGCTGGTGATCACGGCAATCATGCCTTGCTCGATCGCCAGCCAGTTGTCGGGTTTGCTGATCACGCTCGGTTGCGGCAACGGTGCCGGCAGGGATTCGGGTTTGCCATGTCCCGATTGCGCCGCGCGCAGAAGATGTGGCGTGTACGGCACGCCGCGATTGGACAGCGTCGCGACCGCGTGTGAGAGCTGCAGCGGCGTGACCACCCAGTAGCCCTGGCCGATGCCGGCGATCACCGTCTCGCCCGGATACCAGGGCTGGTTGAAGCGACCGCGTTTCCATTCCTGCGACGGCAATACGCCGCCGCCTTCGCCGACCAGGTCGATGCCGGTCGGTTTGCCGAATCCGAATTTGCCCATCCAGCCGCTGAAGCGATTGATGCCCATCTCGTAGGCGAGCGAATAGAAATAGGTGTTCACCGATTGTGCGATCGCCTGCACCAGATCGACGCGGCCCTGGCCGCCGCGCACGTCGTCGCGATATCCGCGCGACTGACCCGGTATGTGAAACTCACCGGTCGAGAGCACGGTGTCCGACGGCCGGCGCAGCCCGAGTTCGAGTCCGCCGAGGCCGACGAACGGTTTCATCGTCGAGCCGGGCGCATAACCGCCGCGCAGGATGCGATTGAGCAGCGGCTTGTCCGGTGCGGTGAGCAGGGCCGCGTAGTCGGCGCCGGCGATACCATTGACGAACGGGTTCGCGTCGAAGCTTGGCACGCTGACCATCGCCAATACTTCGCCATTGCGCGGGTCGATCGCGACCGCGGCGCCGGCGCGTCCTTCGAACGCCGCTTCCGCCGCTTCCTGCAGATGCGCATCGATGCTCAGATACAGGTTTTCGCCGGGCAAAGGGTCGCGCCGATCGGGCAGCGTGCGCAGCGGCCGATGGTCGGCGTTGACTTCGACTTTCTCGTAGCCGACTTCGCCGTGCAGGCGATCTTCGTAGTAGCGTTCGATGCCGGTCTTGCCGATGTGCGAGGTGCCGGCGTAGTCGCTCTTGTCGAGCCTGGCGAGATCTTCGGTGTCGATGCGGCCGACATAGCCGACCGTGTGCGCGAATTCCGCGCCGAGCGGATACGAGCGGGTCAGATACGGCACCACTTCGACGCCCGGAAACGCCCAGCGGTTGATCGAGAACTTCGCGATTTCCTCTTCCGACAGCTTCAGTCGCAGTGGTACGCCCTGGTAGGAACGCTTGCTCTTGCGCAACGCGTCGAAACGACCGAGGTCGTCGTCGCTGAGTGGCACGATCGAACCGAGCCGGGTCAGCATGCCCGGCATATCCTTGACCTGCTCAGGCGTGACTTCGAGACGGAACGCGGCGACGTTCTCGGCAAGCAGCACGCCATTGCGGTCGTAGATCAGGCCGCGCGCGGGCGCCAGCGGCCGGGTCAGCACGCGATTGGCCTCGGAGCGCGCGCTGAATTCGTCGTGCTGACTGACCTGCAGAAAGCGGAAGCGCGTGCCCAGGGCGATCAGGCACGCAACGATGATGAGGAATCCGGCGAGCGCGCGTCGACGAAACAGGGCCGCCTCGTGACGGCCTTCCTTCAGCGGCTTGAAGCGGCCACGCGTGCGGGCGCGGATCGGGCGTCGCATCGCTTCAATCGCTCGCGCGCAGTCGCATGCGCAGATCGTCGAACAGCAGGAACACGAACGGCCAAACGAGCATGCCGATCAGCGGCGCGAACCAGAAATTGGCCGGTGGCATTGCCTCGCCGGAAAAACCGCGCACCATCAGCGTCACGACGCGATCATTGAGCAGCAGTCCGAGCACCGCAAACGTCTGCTGCCAGACCGGGAAGAAACGCAGCCGTGCACGGAAGCGCAGCACGATGAAGGTGAGCACGACCAGCCGCAACGCCTGCTCGCCAAGCAGCTCGCCGGTCAATACGTCACCGACGGCGCCGAGCAGGAAGGCGAATCCAAGGCCAACGCGTTCGGGCAGTTCGATCGCCCAGTAGATGAGCACGAGGGCGACCCAGTACGGCTTGAGCGGCGACAGCAGCAGCGGCAACGGCATCAGCTGCAGGATAAAAGCGATCGCGAGACTGCTGCCGAACAGCCATCCCTGCGCACGCGAGCGGATCATCGTGGCGGCTCCGGCTTGTTGCCCGCAGGGGACGTCGCGAGCTCGGCGGGTGGGCCGACGTCTTCCGATACCGCGGGCGGCCCGTACGGCTGCGGCTGATCGTGCAGCAGCAGTACTTCGCCGCTGCGATCGAGTGCGGCCGACGGACGCGCGATCGCCGCATTGAACATGCCGCTGCTGTCGTTTTTCACCGAGCGGATTTCGCCGACCGGAAAGCCGGCAGGGAAACGCCCGCCCAGACCCGAGGTCAGCAGCCTGTCGCCGACCTTCACGTCGGCGCTGATCGGGATGTTGGGTAGTTCCAGACGATCGATAGCGCCACTGCCATGGGCAATCGTGCGCAAGCCGGTGCGCTCGATGACCACCGGGATCGCATGCGTCGGATCGGTGATCAGCATCGCGACCGCAGTGTTCGGCAATGCCTCGACGATCTGGCCCATCACGCCATGCGCATCGATAACCGGCTGACCGACGCCGACACCCTGGTTCGAGCCGACGTCGAGCACGATGCGGTGGCGAAACGGATCGGGATCGACGTCGATGAGGTGCGCAAACTGCACCGTGAGTCCGAGGTTCTTCTGCGCGTCCAGCAGGCCCTTGAGCCGAGCGTTCTGCGCGACGAGGGTATCGAGGCGGTTCAGGCGCGCCTGCGCCAGCAGCAGCTGTTCGCGCAGTTCACGGTTCTCCGTGGCCAGGCGATCCTGCGTTGCGACCGCGGTGCGCGTCGCGCGAGCGACGTCGGCTGGAAATGCAGCGAGGCGGTAGACCGGCTCGACCACGGCACTGCCGGTGTGGCGCAGGAGTTCGAGGTAGCTGCCGCGATGGTCGAGCACCATCAATGCGACCGCGAGCGCGAGATAGACGATCAGACGCAGCGTGCTGACCGTGCCGGCAAACAGAGTGGCGTTGTCGGTGCGGGCGATGGCCATGCGGTCAATCTACAACAGCATCGGAACAATGAAACCGTGCTGCTGCAGTCGTGCCCTCGGTCAATTTGATGGTGGAAGCGGCTTCAGCCGCGATGCCTTGTTGCAACTGCGAAAGCACAAGCATCGCGGCTGAAGCCGCTCCCACAAGAGATCACTCCGGCGCGAAGAAATCGCTGCCGTGCAGGTCGATGAGTTCGAGCGCACGACCGCCACCGCGCGCGACGCAGGTCAACGGATCGTCCGCGACGTGCACGTGCAGGCCGGTTTCTTCCGAGATCAGCCGATCGATGTCGCGCAGCAGGGCGCCGCCACCGGTCAGCACGATGCCGCGCTCGGCGACGTCCGAGCACAACTCGGGTGGGGTCTGCTCGAGCGCACTGCGTACCGCGCTGACGATACCCGACAGCGGTTCGTGCAGGGCCTCGAGGATTTCGTTCGAGTTGATCGTGAACATGCGCGGCACGCCCTCGGCGAGGTTGCGTCCGGACACTTCGATCTCGCGCACCTCCGATTGCGGAAACGCGCAACCGACCTCGAACTTGATGCGTTCGGCGGTCGATTCACCGATCAGCGTGCCGTGGTTGCGGCGCACATAGTTGATGATGGCTTCGTCGAAACGGTCGCCGCCGATGCGCACCGACTGCGCATACACGATGCCGTTGAGCGAAATCACCGCGACTTCCGAGGTGCCGCCGCCGATGTCGAGCACCATCGAGCCGCGCGCCTCGTGCACCGGAATGCCGGCCCCGATCGCGGCCGCCATGGGCTCCTCGATCAGATACACGTCGCGGGCTCCGGCCGACTCAGCCGATTCCTTGATCGCGCGGCGTTCGACCTGCGTCGAGCCGCAGGGCACGCAGATCAGCACGCGCGGGCTGGGTCGGAACATGCGCGCGCGGTGCACCCTCTTGATGAACTGCTTGAGCATTTCTTCGGTCATCGTGAAGTCGGCGATGACGCCGTCCTTCATCGGCCGCTTGGTCACGATGTTGCCGGGCGTGCGACCGAGCATCAGCTTGGCCTCGCTGCCGACGGCTGCGACCGAGCGCGGGCCGCCCGGACCGCGGTCCTGGCGGATGGCGACGACCGAGGGTTCGTTCAGCACGATGCCCTGACCACGCACGTAGATCAGCGTGTTGGCCGTGCCGAGGTCGATCGAGAGAT
>JBDSBK010000312.1:0-9559 GCA_039921645.1 Dokdonella sp. | reverse complement strand
TCGATCTTAACGATTTGTTCTGATGAAGAAAATGGCCTCGCTCACACTATTCGACGTTTCGAACGGCTGGGGGAAGAAATCTTCTTGTCAAATCCCGTGCATCTTCGCGCAACGTGGCGCTATCTGGCTCGAACCACCGCGCGTCCACCTCACTGCGCAGCCATGTAATTTGACGTTTTGCGAGCTGACGCGTGGCGAAGATCGCATGGTCACGGAAGGTCGCCATGTCGATCGACCCGTCGAGGAAAGGCCAGGCCTGTCGATAACCGACCGCACGCATCGCCGGCAAATCGGCATCGAAAGTCTCGCGCGCGCGCAAGCGACGTGCCTCATCGAGGAATCCTTCCGCGAGCATGCTGTCGAAGCGTTCGGCAATCCGCGCATGCAGAGGCGCCCGATCGGTCGGCACCAGGGCGATCTTCAGCACACGCCACGGCAAGTGTTCTTGCGCGCCACCCTGCAAGGCCGACAGCGGCTGGCCGGTCAAGCGGATCACTTCAAGCGCGCGCTGGATACGTTGGCTGTCGCCGGGCCGGATACGCGCCGCAGCGACCGCATCCGACGCTGCCAGGCGCGCATGCATGGCTGGCCAGCCAATCCTTGCCGCATCATCGGCCAATTCGGCGCGCACGGCGGGATTGGCATCGGGCAACGGCGAAAGACCCTGCTCGAGTGCACGGAAATACAGGCCAGTGCCACCGACCAGCAGCGGTACGCGGCCCGCACGCGTGATGTCGTCCATTGCCAGCAGCGCGTCGGCACGGAAATCGGCTGCCGAATACGCGTGCGTCGGCGCACGGATATCGATCAAGCGATGCGGATAGCGCGCAAGGGTCGCAGCATCCGGTTTGGCCGCGCCGATATCGAGGCCGCGGTACACCAGGGCGGAGTCGACGCTGACCAGCTCCACCGGAAAACGATCGGCGAGCGCGCACGCAAGCGCGGTCTTGCCCGACGCGGTCGGTCCCATCAGGAAGATCGCAGGTGGGCGCTGGTCGATACCCGGCATCATGCTCTCGAAGGCTGCGACGACGATCACTCGATCGCGCCGCGCATGATAGGTGAGTCGATGGAAAGCTGGTGACGCGTGGGAGCGTAACGCACACGGACAGGCTCAATCCGCTACGACGCGCAGATGCGACGCAGGTTCAGGGCGCCGTCGTGGCAGACACGTCTATCCCGCGCAGGCTATGCCGCTTGGGCAGCAGCGACGTGTCGAGCAGACCTTCGATGCGCGCGAAAACCTCCGCTCGCGAGAACGGCTTCTTCATGAAGTCGTCGGCGCCGATCTTCTGTGCATAGAACTGTTCGGTGGCCTGCTCATTGCCGCTCATCATGATGATCGGGATGTCGCGCGTGGCCATTTCGCGACGCAGCTGGCGCAGGGCGGCAAAACCGCTCATGCCCGGCAGCACGATGTCGAGGAAGATCAGGTCGGGGCGCTCGGCGTTAGCGACTTCGACGCCTTTTTCGGCATCGAGCGCCTCCAGCACGAGGTAGCCGTTTTGTTCCAGCATGCGCCGCAGCACGGCGACGATCGTGACGGAATCGTCGACCACCAGTACGCGCATGCCGCCGCGCGCGTTGAGGCGGGGCTTGCCACGCCGCTGAGCTGACGACAGTCGCGACTCCCGGCTTTCACTGTCTAAACCGAACAGCCGCTTGAAAAAACCTAGGATATCCATAGCCCGCCCCCCGACGTGCCCGTTACGATTATGTAGTTTCAGGGTTGCCGGGCGTGCTTACAAGTCTGGCCGTGACAAAAGGCACGCGACAAGACAGGAGTGTCGCACTTTGCCGCTGAACCGAGCCGTTCTCCCGGCGTTGGTAAGGCGCCTTCCGCGGTTTCGCGACGGCGACGCTCGTATACTTGCGGGATTCGCGCCATTTGGCGCCAGAGCGAGTTGATCAATGACCCAGATGATGAAGGCCCTGGTCAAGCGCGAAGCCGCGCGCGGGATCTGGATGGAGCAGGTACCCGTCCCCGAGATCGGGCCAAACGATGTGCTGGTCAAACTCGAAAAAACCGCCATCTGCGGCACCGACCTTCACATCTACAAATGGGACGAATGGTCGCAGCGCACGATCAAGCCGGGCCTCGTGATCGGCCATGAATTCGTCGGCCGCATCGTCGACATCGGTGCCGGAGTACGCGGCTACACCCTGGGGCAGCGTGTCTCGGCCGAAGGCCACGTGGTCTGCGGCGTGTGCCGCAACTGTCGCGCGGGCAAGCAGCATTTGTGCCCGAATACCGTCGGCATCGGCGTCAGCCGCAATGGCGCCTTCGCCGAATACGTGGCGGTCCCCTCCTCCAACCTGTGGCCGATCCCCGATCAGATCCCGTCGGAGCTCGCTGCGTTCTTCGATCCCTATGGCAATGCCGCGCATTGCGCGCTCGAATTCGACCTGATCGGCGAGGACGTGTTGATCACGGGCGCCGGACCGATCGGCATCATCGCCGCCGGCATCTGCAAACATGTCGGCGCGCGCAACGTGGTTGTCACCGACGTCAACGACTATCGCCTGAAACTCGCTGCCGACATGGGCGCGACGCGCGTGGTCAACGTGTCCAAACAGTCGGTGAAGGAAGTCGTCAAGGACCTGCACATGGAGGGCTTCGACGTCGGCCTGGAGATGAGCGGCAACGCTCGAGCGTTCAACGACATGCTCGACTGCATGTACCACGGCGGCAAGGTCGCATTGCTCGGCATCCTTCCGAACGGCGCCGGCATCGATTGGGACAAGGTCATCTTCAAGGGCCTCACGCTGCACGGCATCTATGGCCGTCGCATGTATGAGACATGGTATAAAATGACGCAAATGGTGCTGACGGGCTTTCCGCTGCAGAAAGTGCTGACCCATCAGATTCACATCGACGATTTCCAGAAGGGCTTCGACCTGATGGAAGCCGGAAATTGCGGCAAGGTCGTGTGCTCCTGGAACTGACGTTTCGCACCATTCGATGCCCATTCACCGCATCCACGACCTGATCCAGTCCGCACTGACCGAGCTGCCGCAGGCGCCGTTGTTGGCGGCGTTCAGTGGCGGTCTCGACTCTGCCGTGCTTTTGCACGCGCTCGCGCAATCGGACCTCGCCCGCGCACGCGGGTTGCGTGCCGTGCATGTCGATCACGGCCTGCAGGACGACAGTCTGGAGTGGGCGCGCCGCTGCCGCGAATTTGCCGGAGCACTCGGCGTCGATCTCGTGGTGTGCAGCGTCGAAGTCGTGCGCGGGCGCGGACTTGGACTCGAAGCGAGTGCACGTCGCGCGCGCTATGGGGAAATCGAAACTCTGCTTGCTCCCGGCGAAATCGTCGCACTCGCGCATCATCGCGACGACCAGGCGGAAACCGTGCTGCTCAAGCTCTTGCGCGGGGCCGGACCGGAAGGCATCGGCGCGATGCGGCCGGTTCGCCGCCTCGGACGCGGTTTCGCGTGGAGGCCGCTGCTCAGCCTGCCGCGCGCAGCCTTGCGCGAATATGCCGAATACCACCGCTTGAACTGGATTACCGATCCGAGCAATGCCGACCCGAGCATTGATCGCAACTATCTGCGCATGCAGGTGATGCCGCGCATCCTGTCGCGCTGGCCCGAAGCCGAAACGAGTATCGCCCAGAGCGCCACGTGGGCTCGCGCCGCGGCCGAGTTCATCGAGATCGAAGCGGAACGCGCGCTTGCACGCGTGCAGGGACTCGACCCATCCACGCTTCACTTCCGCGAGTGGCTGGAACTGCCGCAGGCGCTGCGGGATCCGGTATTGCGCCGCTGGCTGCGGGCGCTCGAACTGCCCGAACCGACGCACTATCAGGCGGCCGAACTCGTGCGCCAGCTCGGCGAAGCGGGCGAGGATCGTCAACCGTGCGTGCGCTGGCCCGGTGCCGAAGTGCGTCGCTATCGCGATCTTCTTCATGCGTTGCCGCCCCTGCAGGTGCCGCCATTCGACTGGGTGGCCGCGTTCGACGGCGGCGAACTTGCGCTGCCTATGAATCTGGGCACGCTGCGCCTGGTCGATACGCAGCGTGTACCGACTATCGTCAGCCAGCTGCTCGTGCGCTTTCGACGTGGCGGCGAGAGTCTGCGTCTCGACACCGGTGGTCATACGCGCGAGTTGCGCGACCTGTTCCAGGAAGCGGGCATCCCTCCCTGGCAACGCGGCCGCCTGCCGCTCGTGTTCGAACCCAGCGGCAGACTGCTCGCCGTTGCCGACTTGTGGCTCAGTG
This sequence comes from Dokdonella sp., assembly GCA_039921645.1. Lineage (GTDB taxonomy): Bacteria > Pseudomonadota > Gammaproteobacteria > Xanthomonadales > Rhodanobacteraceae > Dokdonella_A. The sequence continues at coordinate 5,339 of JBDSBK010000312.1, read as the reverse complement.
AGACCGGCGCGCGGCTGTTCGACCCTCACGGCGCACGCCTGGAGTGGATTTCCGGCAATCACGCATTTGCGGCATCGTGAGCTCCGACATTGATCTCGCCGCGTCGCTGAGTTAGCTTGCGCGCCATGTCCAAAGCCAAAGCAGCGCAAACCCCCCAAGTCGCCGAGTTCGAGCACTCGCTCGACGAACTCGAGCAACTGGTTGTGCGCATGGAAAAAGGCGAACTCAGCCTCGACGATTCGCTGCAGTCGTTCGAGCGCGGCATCGCGCTGTATCGCAACTGCCAGGGTGCGCTCGATCAGGCCAAGTTGCGGGTCAGCCAGCTGCTCGATCCTGCCGTGCCCGCAACAGCGCAGCCGTTCGACCCCGATACGCCGTAACGTGGAGCTGAGCCCTGCCCTGCTGGCGCTGTCCGCGCGCGCCGATCAAGCGCTTGCGCGCGTGCTGCCTGGCGAAGATCAGCCCCCCGTCGAATTGCATCGCGCGATGCGCTACGCCGTGCTCGGCGGCGGCAAGCGACTGCGCCCGTTGCTCGTGTATGCGACCGGCACCGCGTTCGACGCGGCACCGGCAAAGCTCGATGCCGTGGCCGCGGCCGTGGAAATCATCCATGCGTACTCGCTGGTCCACGACGATCTGCCCGCGATGGACGATGATTCGCTGCGTCGCGGTCGCCCGACCTGCCATATCGTGTTCGGCGAAGCGATGGCGATTCTCGCGGGCGACGCGCTGCAGGCACTCGCCTTCGAAGTGCTCGCCAACGACCCGCTGCTCGACGTGGATGCCGCCACGCATCTGGACATGCTGCGTACGCTCGCGATCGCCTGCGGGTCGCACGGCATGGCCGGCGGCCAGGCGTTCGATCTCGCTGCCGTCGGCACCAAGCTCGACTCGACGGAACTGGAACGCATGCACGTGCACAAGACCGGTGCGCTGATACGCGCATCGGTGAGGCTCGGCGCTCTCGCAGCCGGCTGTACTGACGCACCGACATTGGCATCGCTGGAAACGTACGGCCACTCCATCGGCCTCGCCTTCCAGATCCGTGACGACCTCCTCGACATCGAAGCCGAAACTTCCCAGCTCGGCAAGACGGCCGGCAAGGATGTTGCGGCGAACAAGCCGACCTATCCGGCCATTCTGGGTGTGGATGCATCACGCGCCGAGCTGCGAGCCCTCACCGGGCGCGCCCTGGCTTCGATTGAGACGCTCGGGGAAACGGCGCGGAGCCTGCGTGATCTTGCGCGTTTCGTCGCACTGCGCGGCAGTTAGCCATCATGCGGATTTCGTCGCGACAAGTCCGCCGATGGACTTGACGCGCGCGCTGTCGGGAAATATCCGCGCATCGAGCGTGCGATTGGACATCTTCAGATGCTCGGCGAGCACACCCTTGAACACGCCACGCAGGTCGGTCGTCGCTCGCACGTCGCGTCCTTCGTAGAGATCAGTCGCCGCGAGTCCCGCAAAGTCGCCACCCACCCGGCCACCCTTGACCGCTCCACCAGCGAGGAAAGCGGCGCCACCACTGCCGTGATCGGTTCCCAGCGTGCCGTTGACCGCGGCCGTACGACCGAATTCGCTGACGACGATGACGATGCTGCTGGCCCACGCATCGCCGAGCGATTCGCGCGCAGCCCGCAGCCCGGCATCGAGTTCGCCGAGTTTGCGCGACAGAATCGGCGCCTCGTTCGCGTGCGTGTCCCAGCCATCGTCCTCGACGAATGCGATACGCGGTCCGTCGGCGCGTGCGAGGAATCCGCCGACCGCACGCAGCGACTGCACGAGGCGCGCGTCGCCACGAACGAGCGCTTCGTTCGTCGAACCTGAAGTTCCGCCTTCAGCCTGTGCGAGCGCGGAACGGAACACAGGGTCGAGGCGCTTGTCCTTCGCATAGAGCAAGCCAAGGCGTTGCAGCAACACCGGGTCGATCTGCGTTGGCAGCGGCGGCGACCATGTATCGACGTGTGCGGCGCCGCGCGTCATCAGCGGCATCACGGTGGCGGCAACCACGGCGCGCTTGCCGGCGAGCACGCCGACACATCGATTGAGCCAGCCTTCCTGCGCGCCGTGCGGCCGGTCGGTGCCGTTCTCCACGCAGTCCTGCGCATCGAAATGCGAGCGCCCCCAGTACGGCGGCGCGACCGCCGCAATCGGAAGAAGTTGTCCTGCGGCATACAGCTGTCCGGAGTACGCGAGCGACGCGTGCAGTGCCCATGCGCCATCGAGTCGATGCATCGCCGAACCGGCGGTCGCCTCGGCGGCGAGCGCGCCGCGCAATCGCGCATAACCCGGATCGGCATACGGAACGAGGGCATGCAGCCCATCCAGCCCGCCGCGCAGCAACACGACGACGAGGCGCGCATCGCCCGCAGCCGCGGCGTTACCGGCGAGCAGGCGCACGCCGGGCAACAGGGCACCACTCGCGCACGCGAGTGCGACATGGCCAAGGAATCGTCGACGGCTCTGCATCATGTTCTCCACTGGAACGCGGGTGATGCGAACAGGGTTGCGAGCGCCTGAGCCGGCGACCCGGCCCTGCGCATCGCTTCCGAGGTTTCCTCATCGAGGCGTGGCCCGAGCGCATCGCCCGCGCGCAATGCATTTTCAGCATCGCCACCGGCATGCCAGGCGAGCGCGACGGCGACCTGCAGGCGCTTCCAAATGGCATCGCCTTCGAGCCATGCGTTGGCCTGATCCGGAAAACCCGCCGGGGAACGCGGTTTGAGTTCGGGCTCGCCGAGGCGCTCGAGCAGGGCGGCGTATTGCGTCAGGCGCAGCGGATCGATCGTGGTCCCGACCGCGCGCAACGCGGACACGACGAAGTCCTGCGGCGATTTCAACTTCATCGCGTCCGTGTTCCATGCCGCGTCGCTGTCGATCATCGCGCGACACACCGCACCGATGTCGCCTTCGCGCGCGAGCCAGGTGCGCGTCATGTGGGCAACGAGAACGGGATCAGGCACGTCGGACACGAAGTGACGCGCAATCTTCGCCGATACGTGTGCGGCGGTGCGCGGATGCATTGCGAGGTCGGCGAGCATCGCTCGCCCCTGCTCCATGCCCGATTGCGCGTAGCGTCGACCGAGCAGGCTGCGTGTGCCCGGTTCGTGCGCGAGCGGATGAAACGAGAAACCGGTTCCGGCTGGCACCGATCCATCGACGAGTTCGCGCGGCAGCGGAAGGCCCCAGCCGGTGATTGCACGCGCGAGTTCGCTCACGTCGTCCTGACGATAGCCCCCGTCCGCACCGAGCGTATGCAGCTCGAGGATTTCGCGTGCGAGATTCTCGTTGAGCCCGCTGCGGCGACCCTTGCCGGTACGCTCCTGACGTCGCTGGGCGCGGTCCGCAACTATCGAATCGGGGCCCATCGATTGCGCATTGTCGAGATAACGCAACATCGCCGGATGCATTTCCACGGCGAGCAGAAGATCGCCGAAGCGACCGGTCACATGCGGGCGGATCGCCTCGCGCTCGAGCGGAATTGCGTAAAGGGTCGCTGCGCGCTTGTCGACCGATACAGCGAAATGATTGGACCAGAAACGCACGAGACGTTCGTGGAACCCGTCTGCGCCTTCGACCGCGATACGCCAGCGCGCGAGCGACTCATTCCGCAGGTCACTGGCGAAGCTGTCGCGGAACGTCGATTTTGGATCGCCAGCGGCCTTGCCTTCGCGTCGTTCGCGCGCGAACTTGGCTTCGCGCACGAGATAAGCACCACTCGATGGAAGGCCGGACGGCAGAGAATCAGCGTCATCGCGCAGCTGAGCCGCGAGCCATCCGCGCGCATCGTTGATTTTCGCCAACTCACCGGGGCGGGCGCCCAACCCGAAACGGTTGCACGCACTGGCGGCGAGATTGAGGTGTTTCGACATCCGCGAGCCTGTCCATTGTTCGACGCGAATGTCGCGCCTTCAAGGATACAAACGCACGGGTCCACGCATCGTTGACCTGACGCAAACGCAGCGTTCAGATGAACGTTGACAACGCAAAATTCAAGGACGCAACCGCGCAGCGTCGAGTCGACGCTGCGCGCCGCTTCTACTTCACCAGACGAAGCGTGAACGGGTAGCGATAGGCCACGCCTTCGTTCGCCTTTATCGCCGCGATGATCGTGAACACGATCCACGCCACACACAGCAGCAAACCGGCCGGAACCGTCAGCAAGGCACCTATGAAGAACGTGCCGATGGTGATGATCCACAACGCAGCGCCGGCAATCAGCGCCGTGATATTGAAATTGAGTGCCTCTTTCGCCTGATCCGCAGCGAACGGCAGCGTCTCTCGCTTGATCAGCCATACGAGCAGCGGTCCGGCGACGCAGCCGATGCCGGTAATGAACGCACTGAACGCAGACAGGTGGCCGATCATGGCCCAGGTACGCTCGTCGCTCGATTGCGTCGTCGTCAGCGATTCCTGCGGCGTTGCGCTTGTGGTGTCGTTGTCGCTCATGCGAAACCTCCGTGGGGTGACAGGTGTGATATTGCGCCAATACACCGGCGCTGCAATAGCGAGGAAGTCATGGTCGATCAAGAATCGATGCCGTGAACACCGCAGCATGCGATCTTTCGGGCAATCGCTCGGTGCGCACGCTTCAAACATCGCTCTCGAACTGCCTTGTCTCGCGATCCGCAGCTGCCGGAGCGACGTTGTGTGCGGATCGTGCGCCAGTCTCGTGCGACTGCGTGGATGCACTGCGCGAAAGTCATTGCTTGGCCGGAAGTACCCCGCACTACCCGCCAGTGCGGCCGTCGCGTGCGCACGCGGCTCCCGGGGCGAACCGCCGTAGAGTCGCGTGCCTGGTTCGATGTGCATGTCGTCGGGCGAAACCGTCGTCATCGGGCGAACGACATTGAGCTTCGCACTCGCGTTCTTCGTGCCGGTCGCAGCAAAAGTGGTTACCCGCCGGCGAGCCTCATGCGACCGGGCACGCTCGAACCGATCAGGCTGTGCGATCGCCTGTTCACGTTACTGTCGAACTTCGCGGCACTCATGGACGTGTCGCACACTCTGGCGGCCGCAGTGATTCCCTCGACCGGTCAGCACCATTCGCCTCGGATGGCATCAAGCCGCCTTGCCGATATCGCGAAGACGCGCCCCGCTCATCAGATTGCGCTCGACCTGCTCAAGCGTGACGCCCTTGGTCTCGGGCACGAGCAGGTACGTGAAGAGCAGGAACGCGACGTTGAGTGCGGCGTACAACCCGAACGTCATTGCATTGCCGATGCCGTTCAGCAGCGTCAGGAAGGTGGCGCCGACGATCATGTTGGCCACCCAGTTCGTGACGGTGGAGCAGCCGATACCGAAATCACGGCCTTTCAATGGCTGGATCTCCGAACAGA
>JBDSBK010000311.1:0-3019 GCA_039921645.1 Dokdonella sp. | reverse complement strand
TTGCTGGTGCCGGTCACCAACGCGCTCGGCAGTGGCGGCGGCATCTGGTGCAGCAATGCGCGCATCGTGATGACCGGCGGCGTCAGCGCGACGGTCGGCAGCGATATCGCCGGCAACCACGCCGACGACGCGGGCGGGGGTATTCGCGCGGAGAACTGCAAGATCAACATCGCAACCACGCGCTCGGATGCGGCGACGATCTTCAACAACACCGCCAGCGGGCCCGGTGGCGGCATCAGCGTCAGCGGCGAGCGCGCGCTGGTTGCGCTGTATACGCTGAATCCGCTTGCGCCGACCTTGCTCTCCAACAATGTTGCAGGGGGTGTCGGCGGCGCGATCGACATCGGCTCGAGCGCGACGGTTCTCGCTTGGGACGTCATCCTGCGGAACAACATTTCGCGCAGCGGCGGCGGCGCGGTGTCGCTGTTCGACAACGATGCTTCTCCGGATGCGGCGTTCGCGATGCGTGGGGATCTGACCGGTGCCCCGAATGTCAGCGGCAGCGCCGAAGGCGTGGCAGTGAACTGCGTGCTTTCGCTTCGCTGCAATCGCATCTCGTTCAATTCGGCCGTTGAGTCCGGCGGCACAAGGCGCACAGGTGCCGCCATACGCGCAAGCACGGCGGGCTCCGACGGGATCGTGTATTTCAGGCTCTATGGAACCGAAGTGGACGACAATACAGGCGAGAACCTTGTCGAAATGACCGGTGGGTTGATATTCGGCAGCCTCGATGGAACGGCGTTGTTCGGAAACAACGTCAGCGCCGAGTTGTTGCACAATCCGAACAGTGCGCAAGAGCTCCAGGTCGTGCTGTCCACCATTGCCGGAAACACGATAGGTGGCGCGGCGACGTTTCGCGGTGCCGCCGACTTTGACGCGACCATTTTCAAGAACAGCATTCACTGGCAGCCGGGCAAGAAGATCATCAGCGTGGTCAGCGGTACGGCGACGACGGCCGATTTCGACTTTCTGCTGTCGAACGACCTGACGGGTATTCCTGTCTCGACCCACAACTTGATTGCCGATCCCTTGTTCGTCGATCCCGCGACGCAGGATTTCCACCTGCAGCTTGCTTCGCCCGCGATCGACTATCGCACGCCGATCGGCACCCAGACCGCCGATCACCTGCCGCGCTTGCGCGACCTCGCGTCGGTGGCGAATGAATTCGGTGCGCAAGACCTGGGAGCGTACGAACGTCAGTTCGATTGCGCTGCCGACACGGTTTTCTGCAACGGTTTCGAATGACAGTCGCCGGCGGACTCGCGTGACTGCGCGCCGCCGCTGCTTTCGCGGCGTCAGTGTGCGGTTTCCGATGCCGCTGCCGGCTTGAACGAGACCGCCGGCTGCGTCGGCAGATGCTTCTGCCACGCAGCGAGCTTGGCTTCGATGCTGGGCGATGATGCGAGCTGCGGTTCGGAATGTTCTTCCTTGTCCGTGTCTTCCCATGCGGCGACCGACTTCTTCGCCATGTCGAACGCGTCGCGCAGCGAAGTGGTCTTGTTCAATGCCTCGACGAGGAAGGCCTTGCCGAAATACGTGATGTCCGAGTCGGCACCGCAGCCGAACGAGGTGCGGTCCGCGCGTGCCGAGGTCATCACCATCGTCGAGTCGTCGCGCAGTGCATCGATGAAGCCGCCGGAGTAGCACGCGTTGACGACGATCACCTTCCAGCGCATCGACGGCGTGGTCTTCAGCGCGTCCACCAGGTCATCGGGCTCGATCTGGTTCAAGGGCAGCGGATCGAGATCGACCAGCAGTTGATGATCTTCGGAACCGTGCGAACTCACGTAGAGCAACAGGATGTCTTCGGCCGGATCCATTTTTGTGGCGATCGCATCCAGCGCGCGATGCAGGTTGCTCCAGCTTGCGAGCGGACGTGTTGCAACGGTCGCCGCGTTGTTCTCGAGCACGAGTACGCGGCCGGTGGCATCGAAACGCTGGCCGAACAACTGTTCCGCGTACTCGGCTTCGTTGCGGAATACGTCTTCCTGGGCGTCGCCGGCGAACGCAACCACATACAGATCAACTTTGCCCGGTGTCTGCGGCGCAAGTTTCGCGAGTGCTGCATCGAGCAGCGCAGGCTGGTCGTACATGACCGCCTCGGCGTCGAAGCTCGGCGTCGAATCGCTATCGTCGTCCGCATCGATTTTCGACTCGGCGTCGCTTCGCGTGGCTGAGTCGGCTTTGTCCGTCAAGGTCACGATTTCGTCGGATACGCTTGTCGCGCTGATCAGGGGCGACTCCGGCAACCACCACCAAGCAGCCGCGGAAACGGCATAGGCGAGCAGGGCCGCACCGAACGCATGCAGCAGTTGACGCGGATCGAGCCAGTGCGCGAAAGCGAGCAGCACCAGGAACCACCATGCGCGCGCGACAAACGCCAGCAGGATCGCGAGCAAGGCGTGATCGTGTGCGAGCAACGCCCGCGCGGCATGCGCGAGCGGCCAATGCAGGACGACGGCGATGATGACCGTTGCGCCAAGCAGGATCGAAGCCGTGCCCCAGACGATGTCGCGCCGCCGCGCCATCGCGGTGAGCAACCACGCCGCCATCAGGGTCAACAGCGAGTCGGCGAGCACGGTGAGAACACCCGCCGGATCGAGCTGCCACGGCTGACGCATGTCGATTAGCGCAATGCCAAGCGTGGCCGCGAGATAGAGCGCGATCATCGCCATGAACAGGCCAGCGCCTGCGGTAATGGTCGTGCCGCGGGGGCGGCGCAGGAACGCGGCACGCAGGCCATCGAGCAGGGTCGAAGCGATCAGGTTCACGAAAATTCGTCAGATGGGAAGCGGCAACGGCATGGCGCGTGACGCAGTGGCGCAATTATCGACTGCTTCGCACGCTATCGGAAGATGCAGTTTTTCTATTCCGCCTGTCGAAACGGAAGCGGAAGCAGGGCGGGAACTTCCTTGCAATAGCGTTGATACGCGTCTCCGAAGGTTTCGAGCATCCAGCGTTCCTCGAGGCGAAGCTTGCGCCACAGTGCGAGGAATACGATCACGACAGCGAGCACGCC
>JBDSBK010000310.1:0-2883 GCA_039921645.1 Dokdonella sp. | reverse complement strand
GGTCTCTTCATGCAGAACTGGGAAGAGGACGAGCGCAAAGGTCCGTGTCGCGCGGACGCGGACCGCAAGGATGCCGTTGCCGTTTGTGCAAAGCTCGGCATCGCGCTGTATGCCCGAAATTTCGCGGCCGAGTACTGGGATCAGGTGTTTGCGCATTTTCTCGATGAATACCGGCGCGGGCGCACACCCAATCCCGACGTGCTGTGCAACCGCGAAATCAAGTTCAAGACCTTCCTCGATCATGCGCGCGCGCTTGGCGCGGACAAGATTGCAACCGGCCACTACGCTCGCATCGACTGCCAGAATGGCCGATGGCGCCTCCTGCGTTCGCGCGATGTCGGCAAGGATCAGACCTATTTCCTGCATGCGCTGGGGCAGGAAGCGCTGGCGGCAACCTTGTTCCCCCTCGGTGGACTGCAGAAGGCCGACGTGCGCCGACTCGCGCACGAGGCCGGGTTCGCCACGCATGACAAGAAGGATTCGACCGGCATCTGTTTCATCGGCGAACGCGATTTCCGCTCGTTCCTGTCCGAATACATCCCGGCGCAACCGGGCCCGATGCAGACCCCCGAGGGGATCACGGTCGGCGAGCATCCCGGCGTGTTCTACTTCACCCTCGGCCAGCGAAACGGTCTGGGAATCGGTGGTCGGCGCGATGCCAGCGACGAGCCGTGGTATGTGATCGGCAAGGACGTAACGACGAATGTGCTGTATGTCGCGCAAGGCAATGCGAATCACTGGCTGCAATCGCGAACGCTGTCTGCGAGCAATCTCACCTGGGTTGACGGCGTCGCGCCGGCATCGTCACTGCGCTGCACGGCGATGACGCGCTATCGACAAAGTGACCAGGCCTGCCACGTCGAGATCGACGGGAGCACCTGCATGGTCCATTTCGACGAACCGCAGCGAGCGGTGACTGCGGGTCAATCGGTCGTCTTCTACAACGGCGATGCCTGCCTCGGAGGCGGGGTCATTGACCGTTCTGATGCGCCATTCGGCGGGTGGAACGCCGCGCTCGAGAGCTCGCATCATGCGTGAATCCCGCGTCATCGCACTGGCGGGAGTGTTGCAGGCGTGCAGACTCGTGGTTGATCTGGCGATGCGTGGCCGGGCGGATCCGACCGCCGCGCAGGCGAGCCTTTCCAGCGTGTTCCGCATCGATGCCGCAAGCGCTGCGGATGTGTTCGGGGGAGTCGATGGCGCGCGCCTCGGGATGGAAACCCTGCTGGCGCAATTCGACAGCAGCGAACGCAACCTGCCCTTGACCCGGCTCGTACTGGGCGTGCTGCGCCTGGAACGCCGTCTTTCGCGCAACCCGCGCATGCTCGGGGAATTGCGCAGCGGAATCGAGCGCGTGCAGCGCCAGGTTGACCATTTCGGCATCGAACACGCAACTGTACAAGGCCGGCTCGCCGAACTGTATGTCGCAACCCTTTCGCAGCTGCGCCCCCGCGTGATCGTGCATGGGAGTCCTGTAAACCTGTCCAACCCGCAGTTGGTGGAACAGATCCGCGCCCTACTCCTCGCGGCGGTCCGCGCCGCGGTGCTCTGGCGCCAGGTCGGCGGCAGCCAGATCCGCCTGCTCCTGCGCCGGCGCGAGTACGCGATGCTCGCGCGCGGAATGCTCGCTCGGAGCACGCTGGATCACGGCTAGATTCCTTGTTGGGCCGGGCTTGTCGATCCCTGACCAGATGCGACGGCAAGGTCGCGGGACGGCATGGGTTTGAGCGATAATATGCGGCCCTATTCGGCGGTTCCGTATCGGAATCGCGCCGCGGCGCCCCGCCGTGGCTCCCCGCGAGCACCGCCAGCAAGCCAGGAGATCCAAATGACCGACTCGTTCTCGACCCGGGATGTTTTCGAGGTCAACGGCAAACGCTACCAGTTCGCCAGCCTCAGCAAGCTTGGCCAGCGCTTCGACCTCAAGCGCCTGCCTTTTTCGATGAAAATCCTGCTCGAAAACTTGTTGCGGCATGAGGATGGCATCAACGTAACCGCGAAGGAGATCGAAGCAGTTGCGAACTGGAACGCGACGAAGGAGCCGGATACCGAGATTTCGTTCATGCCGGCACGTGTCGTATTGCAGGATTTCACTGGCGTGCCCTGCGTGGTCGACCTTGCGGCGATGCGCGATGCGGTCGTCAAGCTCGGCGGCGACGCGACCCAGATCAATCCACTGGCACCGGCCGAACTGGTCATCGACCATTCGGTCCAGGTCGACGCATTCGGATCGACGTCGGCACTGGAAACCAACGTCGAAATCGAATTCGAACGCAACCAGGAACGCTACTCGTTCCTGCGCTGGGGCCAGAAGGCCTTCAACAATTTCAAGGTCGTTCCGCCGCGCACGGGCATCGTGCATCAGGTCAATCTCGAACATCTCGCGCGCGTCGTGTTCACTGCGGTCAAGGACGGCGAGAGCTGGGCTTATCCGGATACCGTGTTCGGTACCGATTCGCACACCACGATGATCAATGGTCTCGGCGTGCTCGGCTGGGGTGTTGGCGGCATCGAGGCGGAGGCGGCGATGCTGGGCCAACCATCGTCCATGCTGATTCCGCAGGTCGTGGGTTTCAGGCTCACCGGCAAGCTGCCGGAAGGCGTGACGGCGACCGACCTCGTTCTCACCGTCACGCAAATGTTGCGCAAGCTCGGCGTGGTCGGCAAGTTCGTCGAATTCTTCGGCGAAGGCCTGAAACACCTGCCGCTCGCCGATCGCGCAACGATCGCGAACATGGCGCCGGAATATGGCGCGACCTGCGGCATCTTCCCGATCGACCAGGAAGCGCTCAACTACCTGCGTCTTTCGGGTCGCAGTGAAGAGCAGATCAAACTGGTCGAGGCCTACGCGAAAGCGCAGGGTATGTGGCACGACGAAAATTC
>JBDSBK010000309.1:0-2783 GCA_039921645.1 Dokdonella sp. | reverse complement strand
GGCCATGATGCGTGCGAGAAACTCGACACCAGACATCGAGGGCATTCGATAGTCGCTGATCACGAGATCGAAGGCCTGATCTTCGCTGCGCTCGATCGCCGCCTCGGGCGACGTGAACGTCTCAAAGCCGAGCGCCTCTCCATCGATCTCGCGAACGTCGATGTCCGCCAGGCAGCGGCGCAGCGCCCTCAGAATATTGGGCTCGTCATCAACCAGCAGAATTCGCAGCATGTTGCTTCACTTGGTGGCGTGCATCTATTGTGGTTGTTTGATCGGCAACTCGACGCGCATCAGCGTTCCTTCTCCGGGTGCGCTGGTGATGCCGATGGTGCCGTGATGCTTGGCAATGATGCCGTAGGAAATCGACAGACCCAGGCCACTGCCGCTGCCGATCGCCTTGGTCGTGAAAAATGGATCGAAGATGCGCGGCAGCACGTCGGCTGGAATGCCCGCGCCGTCGTCGCCGATCGCGATCCAGACCTTGTCGCCGGTCTGCCCGGTACTCACGGTAATCAGCCCGTGATCGGCGATCGCCTGGCCGGCGTTCATGAGAATGTTGAGGAATACCTGGTTCAGCTCGGAAGGCAGGCATTCGATCAACGGTAAATCGGTGAAGGTCTTGACGATCTGCGCCTTGTACTTCAATTGATTCGACACGATATTCAGCGTCGACTCGAGTCCCGCGTTGACATCGGCCAGCATCCACGACGAGCCGCGACTGGCACGCGAGAAATCCTTGAGGTCGTTGACGATCTTGCACACACGGTCGACTCCCTCGCGTGAATCCGCCACCAATTGACGCAAGTCCGCGGTCAGAAAATCGATGTCGAATCGCTGGGGTATTTCCGCGGCGGCGGCGATCAAGGCTGCGTCTCCGGACGAATTGAGCGCAGCGCCGTACGCATCCATGGCAGCCAGCAATTTGGCAACATAGCCTTGCAGCGTGCCGAGATTCGAGTTCACGTACCCGATCGGATTATTGATTTCGTGCGCGACACCGGCCGCCAGCTGTCCGATCGATGCGAGCTTTTCCGACTGGATGGCTTGTTCCTGCGCATCTTTCATTTTCGCATTGGCAACTTCCACCTCGACGTTTCTGGCGCGCAACTCCTCGGCGTGGCCGTCCACGCGCTGCTGGAGCTCGGCGTTCAAACGCGCGATTGCTTCCAGCTTTCCCCTATCGAGCCGATTCTGCGTAGCCCGCAGTACTTGCGCGCAGGCGAACCCCAGCACGGCGCAGTCTTTCGCAGCGTACCCGCTGCTGCGCTGGTAGTTCTGCACAACCATGGCGCCAAGCGTCTTGTCGCCATCGCGCATCGGAACGCCAAGCCAGTCATGGCCGGCGCACGCCGTTGTTGGCGATCCGTCAGACGTGCCCGACCGAAGCAACAGACTGTCGCCCATCAACGGCTTGCCTTCGCGCAGTACATGCCACGTCAAAGACTCACCCAGCGCGCTCAGCGGCAATTCGTGGTCGAGTTTCGGCGGCTGCGTCTCTTCGAGGTCGGCGTAGTACAAATACCGGAACGTGTCGCGTTCGATGTCGCGCAATACGACGAAGAAATTCTCCGCGTACATCAAGCTGCCGACGAGCAAATGGATGCGACGCAGAATGGAAGCCGTGTCTCCGCCGGATCCCACCATGTCGGAAATCGCGAACAGCGCGTCCTGCGTATATTCGGAATGCGCCAGGTGACTCGACAACGTCTGCAGCCTTTCGCCGATCGTTTCAAATGGCGGACCTGCGGCGACGCTGGCAGCGGAGTCGGTCGTGGCGAATTGACTTGTCAAAGTTAGTCCGGTGCTTTGTATGCCATCTGGTAACGCCGCTCGAATAACTGGCCTGAAAACCAGGGCGGGAAGACAACCGGGATGCCGTCACGCTGTGGCGGTTGGCAGATCATCGCCCTGCGCAGTTTGAGCGCTTGGCGTTCACCGGTATGTACGCTACCCCACCGAGGTGGCATGTGCATCCTATGTCCTCACGCGTGACGCCGAAATTCGTACACCTACGTATCTTTGTGTGTGTTGGATCTCTTTGTGCACATCGTTCGTCGAAGGTGTCGGCCTGCAATCCATGGTGTGCAAATCGTTCGAAGTAGCCCACCACGACGCATGGCCGAGTTTGAAATCTCCGCGCTACTGAGCAGGACGACTGCTTCGGAGTCTGGAGCGCGATTGCGCTGCCTGATTTCCTTGTGTGACACATGCTGTGACGATGCGGTGTGATTTCATTTCGACAGCTCTTGCGAAGTGCCCTGCTCGTTCAGCAGCAAGTGCATGCGAAAAAGATCCGCGAGCGTGGAAGCCGCCATCTTTTTCATCAAATGCTCGCGGTGGACTTCGATGGTCCGCGGGCTTGGACCCAGCTTTCGGGCGATCTCCTTGCTGGTTCTGCCGGTAACCACCAGGTCCATGACTGCACATTCTCGCGGCGTAAGCGTTGCGCGTCGCTGCAATACGGCTTGTTTATCCATATCTTCAGTGCGCCGACGGCCGTGGCTTGCGATCGCTTCGCGCACGCGTTCAAGTACATGGTCGTTGCTGAAGGGTTTCTCGATGAAGTCCAACGCGCCCGCGCGCATCGCGGCAACGGCGAATGGAATGTGTGAGGAGCCGGTCAGGAAGATCACGGGCAATCCCGCTCGGCGCTGATTGAGGCGGGCTTGCACTTCGATCCCGCTCATGACGGGCATTCCGACATCGAGCAGGAGACAACCGCTGCAATTCAGTCTTGCCTGTGCAAGGAACTCGAGGCCGGATGCATAGGCTTCCACTGCGAA
>JBDSBK010000308.1:0-9742 GCA_039921645.1 Dokdonella sp. | reverse complement strand
TGCCCGGCGCAAGGTCCGCGTAATAGTTGAACGGTTGATGGTGGTACTGGAAGACCACGCTTGCCGGCGCCGTGTGATCGAGCGCACCCTGGAACGCACCGCCGTACCATGCCCAGGTCACGCCCTTCGTACTCAACAGGTCGCCGATGTTCGACGCGGTCTGCGGGCTCAAGGTGTTCGGCTTGTTCGGATCGGCGTACAGCGGATCGCCACCGGACGCCGGTGCATTGGCCGATGGCTGATACGGCGGTTGCATCGTGTTGATGCCGTAATAGTCGGGCGTCAACGTCGAGTCGCGCACGTACTTCGGTACGCCATTGAGTGCGGACGCCGGGCTGATCGGATCGATCTGCAGCGACACGCCGTCGGCGGCTACAGCGGAGATGTTGTTGGCGAAGGTGACCGGATCATTGGCGGTCTTGAAGTCGTACGGTGCGCACGCGCAAATCAGGTACTGATGGTTGAGGAACGAGCCGCCGAACGCACCCTGGAAGAAGTTGTCCGCCAACGTGTAGCGCTGCGCGATCGCCCACATCGCCATCGAACCGGTGTTGTCCCAATGCCCCATCACTTCGCCGCCAGCGTCGCTCCACGCGGCAAACTTGTTGTTGAGGCCACCGTTGATCTGCATCTGGTTGTTGTAGAAGCGATGCACGAGGTCGTGCAGTTTGTAGCCGAAGTCGAGCGCATAGCCCGCCGCATCGTCGAGTGCGAACGGCGCGTTCGCGTGGCCGGCCGTCGCCTCGGTCGGTACCTGGGTGGGATCGGACGGATCGGTCAGACCATTACCGTTGATCGGCGGCAGCGTCGCCATCGGCGTGCCGTCGCGATCGAGCTGCGTCTTCTGCTCCGCGGTCGCATTGTCGAGCCCGTTGGCGCCGGGAAAGTGGCCGTAGAGATGATCGAAGCCGCGGTTTTCCGCGTAGATCACGACGACGGTTTTGACCTTGCTGAGGCCGTTGACGGCTTGTGCGGACGACGTCGTCGGTGCGAACACGCCACTCGCGAGAGTCGTCGCGATTGCGATCGCCAAAGCTTGCTTTTGCATGAGACTGAATCCTTCGAGGCTGGCTGGATGACGGTGGCGCGATGCTTCGCGCCAGTCGATCCACGCTAGGTGCAAACCTTTTCAGTCTCGTGAAGGTTCGTGTGCACGACCGTCACATTGCGCGGCTACGCTTTCGTCGCCCGAACACGCCATCGCCCGCTGTAACGCCGGTTCATGCTCCGATTTCCCATCGAACGACCCGTCGAATGCACAAGATCTTTACGTCCTTTTACTTCGTTTTCCTGCTCTCCGGTTACCTGTCAGCGTCGGTTGCGGCGGTCGCCAGCGATGCGCCGCCGAGTGGCGTCAACGCGTCCACCTATGCCGCTGCGTTCGAGCGGACGACGCAGCTGCGCGATGTCGGTCGACGCATATTTTCCGACGCCTCGTTCTCGGCCTCGGGGCGGCAGTCGTGCGCGAGCTGCCACGATCCGTCGCACCGCTACAACCCACCGGATGCGCGCGACGTGCAACCGGGTGGCGTCGATGGCCGACAACTCGGCTTCCGTGCACCGCCGACGCTGACCTATCTCAACCGCATTCCGCCGTACAGCAATCACCATCACGACTCCGACGAGGAAGGCGACGAATCGGTCGACGCGGGCCCTACCGGCGGGCTGACCTGGGACGGTCGCGTCGACCGCGGCGACAACCAGGCAAGGATTCCGTTGCTGTCTGCGTTCGAGATGGCCGCGAGCGTTGCCGGTGTCGCTCGCGCCATCCGCGAAGCGCGGTATGCGCCGACGCTGCGCAAGGCGCTCGGTGCGACTGCACTCGACGCCGATAACGACGCCTTCGATGCCGTCGTTCACGCGCTCGGCGTGTTCGAGCAGGATTACGACGAATTCAATCCGTATACGAGCAAATACGACGCGTGGCTGACCGGTCGCGCCAGATTGAGCGCGCGCGAGATGCGTGGCCTCACGCTGTTCGAGGACGCGTCAAAAGGCAATTGCATGCAATGCCACCTGAGCCGACGGCCACTCGACGCCAGTGCGCCCGCGTTCTCCGACTACGGCCTGATCGCACTCGGCGTACCGCGCAACAACAGGATTCCGCGCAACGCGGATGCTTCATTCCACGACCTCGGCGCGTGCGGCCCCGAACGCGCGGACAAGCGGGGCCAATCCGGCTTCTGCGGCTTGTTCCGCACGCCCACGCTGCGCAACGTCGCGCTGCGCAAGACCTTCTTCCACAATGGCAGTTTTCATTCGCTGCGCGACGTGATCGCGTTCTATGTCACGCGCGATATCACGCCGGAGCGCTGGTATCCAAAGCGCGTGGACGGCAGCGTCGATGCCTACGACGACCTGTCGCCCGACTATCAGGCCAATCTCAATCGCGAACCGCCGTTCGAGGGGCAGAAACCCGGCGCGAAACCGCGACTCGATGCGCGCGAGATCGACGATATCGTCGTCTTCCTTGGCACACTCACCGATGGGTATCTGAAGGAGAATCCTTACCGCGTCGAACGGCGCCAGGCGCGTGCGAAGGCAAGCGCCAAACAACGGTGACGTGGGCCAACCGACGTTCTTCGCGGCGTGCATTGCAGCAGCAAGCGTGAGCATGCGCGTACGCGCTCGCGGCGCCACCCGCCTCGCCTACGAATACCGTGATCGGAGGGCGCCAACGTGTTCCATCACGCGGTTGTAGTGATGTGCGATGGCTTCGACCTCGATCGCCGTATCGCTGGCGATGAACCCGGTCTTGGCGACCTGCTCCAGCGCGTCGAGACGGTCCGACAGTGCGGCCGCGCCAATCATCGCAGCGTTCGACTTCATCGTATGCGCGGTGCGCCTGAGCAGCGGCGCGTCGCCGAGCGCGATGCTTTCGCGAAGACGCGTCGTCGATGGCTCGAGCCCTGCGAGCAGCGCGTCGATCAGTTCCACGACACCTTCGCGCTCGAGTGCCTCAGCTTGCTCGTCCAGCGCTCGAACCAGGTCCTCGTTGTCGAGACCGCCTTCGATCGCCGATGGCGAAGGAGCCTGCCGTGACGCAACTTCACGGTCTGCAACGACCTCCGAGCGGACGTCCGTCCTGGCCCCCGTCGGCGCATCCCGGCGCTGGACGGCAGCGAGTGCATCCGCCAGCACCTGCTTCCGTATCGGCTTGGAAATATGCTGTTCCATCCCGGCATCGAGACACTGCTGCCGTTCGCTGTCGAGCGTGCTCGCGGTCATCGCGAAGATGCGCGGCTGACGCGAAGGTTCCATCAGCCGAATGCGGCGCGTGGCTTCGAGGCCGTCCATCTCCGGCATGTGGACGTCCATCAGGACGAGATCGTAGGTCCTGGCATTGATCGCCTCCAACGCGGCCACACCGGTGCCAGCGAGGTCCGCGCGATAGCCGAGCGAGGCCAGCATGCGCCGAACCACCTTCTGGTTCGCCTCGTTGTCCTCTACCACGAGGATGCGCAAATCGGACTGCACAGGCGCTGTGCCGACGACGGCTGCGTCGGATGCGGCCCCGCGATCGCCCGTGAGCGCGTCCTGAAATGCGTCGAACAGGGTCGAGCGCCGTAAAGGCTTGGCGAGGATCACGGCGAACTCGGGCGCCATGCGACGCGTCACCGGCGCGCTCGATGCGAGGATCATCGGCAATCGATGCGCATCGCGATGACGCCTGACCTCGCGCGCCAGTTCGCAGCCATCCATCTCCGGCATCAGGTAGTCGAGCACGGCGATATCGAACGGATCCCCGCGCTCGATCCAGCTGAGCGCTTCGGCTGGATACGCGGTATCGCGTACCTGCATCCCCCAGAATTCCGCCGTCGCGCGCAGCAGGCGACGGTTGGTGTCGTTGTCGTCCACGATCAGAACGCGGCGCGCTTCGAAATCGACGCCGCTGTCGCGTTGCACGGAAGCCCACTCCGGATTGGTTTCGGCGAGCATGCTGAAGTGAAACGTCGAGCCCTTGCCCGGCGTGCTTTCAACGCCGACCGTGCCACCCATGAGTTCGGCCAGACGCTTGCAGATCGCAAGGCCGAGTCCGGTGCCGCCATAGTGGCGCGTGGTCGACGTGTCGACCTGGCTGAACGATTTGAACAGTCGATCGAGGCGTTCCGGCGGAATGCCGATGCCGGTATCGCGTACCGCAAAGTCGAACCGATGGCGACCGTCGCCCGCGGGTGTCGCTGCAACGCGCACCACGACTTCGCCGCTCGCGGTGAACTTGACGCCATTGGAAAGGAGATTGACCAGCACCTGGCGCACGCGTTGCGGATCGCCGCGCAATCCTTCGGGTGTATCGGGGGCGAATTCCAGGGCGAGATCGAGCTGTTTCTCCGACGCGCGACCGGCGACCAGCTCCAGCGCGTCTTCCACACAGCGGCGCAAGTCGAATACCTGCATGTCGAGGTCGAGCATGCCCGCTTCGATCTTCGAAAAATCGAGGATGTCGTTGACGACGCCGAGCAGATGATTGCCGCTGTTGGCGATGATGCCGAGCGAGTCGCGCTGCTCGTCGTCGAGGTGGGTTTCCGCGAGCAGCTCCGACATGCCGATCACCGCATTCAGCGGCGTACGGATCTCGTGGCTCATCGTGGCGAGAAAATCGCTCTTCGCCTGGTTGGCGGACTCGGCAACCACGCGTGCCTGGCGCGCTTCGCGTTCGGCGCTCTCACGCGCCGTGACGTCCGCCTGGATCGATGTCGCCATGTGATTGAACGTATCGCCCAACTGCTGCAGCTCCCGCAGCGCGTTACCGCCGACGCGCTGCGCATAATCACCATCGGCAATGCGCCGTGTGCTCTCCATCAAGCGGCGCAGCGGCCGCGTCAGGCCGCGCTCGGATACCGCGAACGCGGTGATGCTCGCCAGCAACATCAAGGTAAGGAATCCAGCCTGCCATGCCATCAACTGCCTGGCATGCGCGCGCAGCCCATCCACTTCGCCCCGCGTGCGATCGTCGACCAGCGTTTCGGTGAGCCCTATCGCTTCCGTGATGAGGTCTTTCTGATGATGATAGGCATCGTCGGTCAGTCGGCGATACTGCGGCGCGATATCGCCGAAATACTGCGCGTCAACGCCCATGACGGAGCGTGCGGCGACCGCCTCCATCACCTCGATCTCGATCCGGGAAAGTGCGTCGGACGCCTGACGCGAGCTGTCGAGTGCATCGAACTCGCTCTGCGAGAACCTCGCTTCGCGCATCAACTGCAGCAGCGATTGCGGTGATCCGTACGCGACTCCGGTCTTGCCATGGGCCAGCACGCGGTCCCAGAACGAGCCATCGTACTGGCGCGGTCGCGGCGCAGCGCCGTTGCGAATCGCGAGAATTTCGTTGTAGTACTCGCGGTAGCGTGGCTCGCCATTGGCCGCGTACAGCCGGACCATCCGGGTCAGATCGTTGGAACTCTGGCGCATGTCTTCGGCGAGCCGGATCGAATCATGGCGCCGGAATTCCGCCTCGGCCTGTTGCGTCGCGGTGCTCACCTGCAAGCGCGCAACGTAGCCGAGCGCGAGCAGCAACACGGCGATCGTGCCGAACATTGCCGCCACGGAAGTGCGTACTGAGATCATCTCGTCCCCGCTCTCATGATCGCGCAAGCGTAGCCGGTCGCGAGCGTTTGCGCGGCGGAGGACATTCCCTCATTGACCGTCGGGTGAGAATATTTGCGACTACTATCCTCTCGCTGGAGCGGGAGCTCGTGCTTGCCGATTTGGCGATCGCGCAGCTTGTGCGGGTGCGCTCCGTCTTCCCGACTTCGAGAAAATGCACTCTCCGTGCCTGTCCGTATCCTTTTGATCGACGACAACCTGCCGGATCGCGTGCGCTACCGGCGCATGCTTCTGCGCGTGGCGGGCGACTACGAGATCATGGAAGCCGCCGACGGCATGCAGGGCCTCGCGACGCTCGACGCCGAACAACCGTTTGCGTGCGTGCTGCTCGACCAGGACTTGCCGGACCTGCAAGGCCTCGATGTGCTGGACGATATTCGTGCGCGCCCGAATCCGCCGCCGGTGGTCATGCTCACCGGCGAGGAAGACGCTGCGATATCGATCGAAGCGCTGCGACGTGGCGCCGCCGATTACCTGATGAAGCGCCGCATCGACGAAGACCGGCTGCTGCATGCGATCCAGGGCGCGATCTCGCGCGGCGCTCTGGCGCAGCAATTGCGCGACAACGAGCAGCGTCTGGCCCGCTTCTATCGCCTCGCCAACCAGACCGAAGATGCGCTGTTCATCGTCGACGCGGCGACCGCCCGAGTGACCGAGTGCAACGAGGCGGCACGCGATCGCCTGCAACTGGTCCTTTCGGACGGCGAAAACATGAGCCAACCGGCGGCATTCGCCAGCCCGCAACTATGGCAGGCGTTCTGTCGTCGTGTGCTCGCCGACGGCTCGGCGAGCTACGAATGGCATTTCCGACGGCCGGACGGCGGCGCCGCGACCATTGAAATCCTCGCACGCTGCATCGAAGAGGACGGCACGCCGTATATCGTCGCCGTCGGTCGCGACATCAGCGTGCGCAAGGTGCGTGAGCAAGACCTGATCGAACGCGCCTTGCGCGACGGTTTGACCGGCATCTGGAACCGGCGCGCGTTCGACGAACACCTGATCGAATACTGGCGCGAGGCGGCGCGCAAGCAGCAACCGCTGGCAGCGATCATGATCGATGTCGATCAGTTCAAGGCCTACAACGACAGCGCAGGCCATCTTGCCGGCGACGACTGCCTGCGTCGCGTCGCGCACGCGATGCGCAATGCGGCGCCGCGCGACTCGTCCATTCTCGCGCGCTATGGCGGCGAAGAATTCGCGATGCTCATCGAAGACGCCGATGCCGAATCCGCACGTGCGACCGCCGAGCGTCTGCGCCATGCCGTTATCGAGCTGGCGCTGCCGCATCCGAATTCGAACGTGTCGCCGTCGATCACCGCGAGCATCGGCGCGGCGAGCTGGATTCCGGCGTCGGAACAAGACGACATGCGGACGTTGCTCACTGCAGCCGACGCCGCGATGTACCGCGCCAAGCAGGCCGGCCGCAACCGGGTTTCGCTGCATGGCGAAGCGGGATGACCGCGGATTGAGGTGAACGAATGTCGCTACGGCCGGGGTCATCAAGAGACTTCGCGGCGCACGGCGTGGCACCGCCGCAAGCCGATGTCCTGCCGGCATTGCAACGCTTCGCGCAATAAACGCCAAGCCTCTGGGCTTGTACGAAGCGCGACCATGAACCCCGACAACTGAATCCCGGGCGACATTTCGCGGCGGCCGAGAACGCCCGGGCTCCAGCGCGGGATGGCGGACGTGCCTGGATGAAGTATTGTCAGGCGACGTCTGTTTCCACACCAAGGCATGAAAGCATGCGATTCGCTGTCGTTTCCTCGTTATGTGTCGGCTTGGCTGCTTGCAACGGCTTGCAGTATCAGCAGGCAAAGCGCATGGCGGATTTCCATGTGACGCAGCAGGACTTCGATTCGATCGCGCGAGCAACGTTCAAGCTCATCGATGGCAGGGGCGACATCGGTACGATTGTCGCGCCGGCCGACCTCGATCCGCGCGCGCGAAAAGCGCTGAAGAATGTGCACCCGACCGTTGCCGTGCCACCTGGCGCTGCGAACACGTTGCCGGGCGGGTATTTTCTGGTGACTGCCTTCAGCGTGGAAGAAGGCGAAGCTCGCCTCGAAGGTCGGCTCGGGCCGGTGACAGGGCTGATGACGGCGGCCAACATGCCCGATTGCGGCAAGGAGTATTCCGTGTCTTTCTACATCGAAGGCGGCGATTGGGTAAGCCATGCCTTCAAGGCGGCAACCTGCGCGGAAAGCCGCCACTGGGTGCCGCTCGATGGAGCGTCGCCGCCGCAGTAGCCATCGATGCGAAGCCACGAATGAATCCAGCGATCACTCGAATCCATTCGCAAACACGCGACCGGAATTCCCGAACACCGTGATCCGAAATGCCTGGGTGATCGCGAGGCCTCCGGGCGCGCCCGCATCGACAATGTAAAAGCGGCCATACAAGGTCTGACCGATCAGGCCAGTATCGTTGTCGAGGTCGAGATTGACTGACGCCGTGCCCTGCCCTGTGCCGCTGCCTGCGAGCACGACGACGCGATTGGCAAACGCACCATTGGGGATCGTCGTCGCAATGCCGGGGTCCGCATGATCGACGACGAGGGTTGCACTCCCGCCACCCAGCGCATGGCTTACCGCGACGGTGAAATTGCGATTGCCGACTTGCGGCGGCTCGAGCGCCTCGATCTGCGGCTGTTCGCCGCCTGCGCCGGCAATGCCGTTGCCGACGATGGCCGGTACCCGATCGGATTCGGTGTACAGCGTGGGACGTTCGAACGGGCCGCTTTCCGCTTGGGTACGCAGGTCGGTGAGCGGGCGTTGCAGGAATGCGACGAGCGCGGCCTTCTGCTGCGCATCGAGATTGCGTGGACGCACGCGCGGGTCCTTGTTCGGCGCATTGAAGTCGCCGCCACGATCGTAGAAATCGACCACGTCGGCGAGTGTCATCAATCGACCGTTGTGCATGTACGGCGCGCGCAATGCGACATTGCGCAGGCTCGGCGTGCGGAAGGCGCCGCGGTCCGCATTGTTCGCGGTGATCGCAAAACGACCGAGGTCGTCGCTGACCGGCCGCACGCCGGTGTAGTGGAACTGGTTGTCGCTGAACAGCGAACCGGCGTGGCACGCTGCGCAGTCGTTGGCGACGAACACCTGCTGGCCCTGCTGTTCGAGTGGCGTCAGGCTCGGCGTGCCGGCAAACTGGCTGTCGATCGGCGTCTGATTGGCGGTCAAGGTGCGCTCGTAGCTCGCGAGCGCCATCGCGATGTGCGCGGCGCTGATGTCGGCGCTGCCGAAGGCTTCCGTGAAGAGTTGCGCGTAACTGCGGCCGGCGATCCAGTCGGTGAGAGTGACCGGCGCATTCGTCGCAAGTCCAAGCGGCTCGCGGTCCGCAATGCGCATGCCGATGTCGGCTGAAGTCGCGCCCGAGGGAGACATCTCGGCAACATTGAGCAGGGGTTGCAGGCTCTGGCTTTCGAGCGCGCCGCCCTGGGCAATGATGACTTGCCCCGTCTGCGGATCTGCGAAGCGTCCGCTGGCGCGACCATCCCAGAACAACAGTGGCGAATACGCCGCGTCAATCGCCGAAAGCGACCTTCGCGTGCCCGTTTGCGGTGCGATGCCGAAGGTGGCGATGGCGACGTACAAACCGTCGGCGCCGTGTGCAGGCACGCCCGCCGACGCATGCACATCATCGGCATCGCCGGGTACGTTGTCGGGGCCGGGATTGGCGTTGCCGCTCACATCGAGTGCGGTGCGCGGGTCGCTGCCGCCGCCGAACGCGCGATGACACGTGCCGCACGCAACGGTGCCGGTTACCGAAAGCTGCTCATCCCAAAACAGGATCTGGCCCAGCTGGACCTTTGCGCTGGTCAGCGGATTGGCGGGTGGTACCGGCGGCGGCCCAAGCGGTTGCGGTTGCGGCGGAGCCTGGGCCCCTGCGGCCGCAACGTGCAACATGACCAACGCGATCGCCCGACCAATCGGTGTGCTCGTCTTCATCGCATTCCCCTGATTGCGTGCGTGAACGCTAGCAAGACAATGTGCACAAACGATGGAGCCGAAGAAATATCGCGAACACAACGGGCCGCACCAACGGAACGGCATTCGAGAAAGCCTCAGCGCCCTGTTTTGTCCGATTCGCGGCCGCGCCTGTTGCCTCGTCCGAAGCAGAGCGTGCG
>JBDSBK010000307.1:0-3647 GCA_039921645.1 Dokdonella sp. | reverse complement strand
CGCAGGATGCTGTTGCTGGCAATGGCCGTTATCGGCAGCGAAACCGCGTCGAAGCGAAGCGGTCCATTGCTGGTGAGCGTGCCGCTGTAGCTGCCTGATGCGGCGATATGCACGCCGTACCCGCCGGTTGGACTGATGGCAATCGGACCGCTGCCGCTCAGGCTGCCACCAAGCACGAGGTCATAGGCGTTGAACGTCACGGCGTTGGTGCCGACATTGATCGGCAGGTTGACCGTCGTCGTGCCACCCACCGTCGTGGACAGTGAGCTGGTCAGCACGATGCCGTTGCCGTTGAGCGTGTAGCCGCTGCCGTTGAATACCAGGTTGACGAACGACGTGAACGCCGCCAGATCGTTCGTGTTCGTGAGGTTGGCGGCGCCCGCTGGAAACGCCAGCGTATCCCCATCGGCAGGTACGCCGTTGGGACTCCAATTGGAAGGGTTCGACCACAGCGCGCTTGCCGCACCTGACCAGGTGTAGAGGCTGGATGCCCATCCCGGCATCGGAGCGAACAACAGGATCACGGCCGTGCACGCCATGAACATCGTTGCGGTAACGCGATGCAATAGCGGCCGCTGCGTGACCCTGTCAGCCCAAATGCGAGTCGCACACACACGCAGTACGCTCGGCCGTGCCGAACGAGATGTCACGATCTGCATTCCTTCCCCCTGGAAGATCCCTGAATCCTGGTCTGCCCGCGCTGATGCGAGCGACGCCAGGTCGCGCGTGAAGTCGACGCTCGTGCGCCCCACCACTCGACACAGCCGACGCGCGCAGGATTTCCCTACGCGGGGCACAAGTCAAGCGAACATCGGCTGAAGCAGGAAACGGAAACGATACCAAAAGGGATGAGTTCAATTATTGGCGCGATAAATGAATCCGGCACCATGTTCGCGCATGCGCGACGCAACTGCGCCAGCAATTGGTAGAGCCAAGAAGAGAAGCGCTCTGGGGCTGGTCGCGGGTGCGGGCTCTGCTGTTGCGGCGGGCGCTGCAACGGTGAACGAGCTTGTGTCGACTTGCAGATAGCTCGGCACTCCAAACGCGTTTAAGTAATCGAGCTGGATAGTCAGCGTGCAAGTTCCCGGTGGAAACGTGCCGATCAGTTGTGTGAGCGTCCCTGCGTTGCAGATGCAGCGTTCATCACCAGACTCGAAATGATCTCCAAACATCAGGAGGTCAATCGCATTCCCTTGTTGGCTTATTTGCGGATAACCGACGCGTTGGATAAACGTGTCACACACGCCGCTAACGACGTTCACCGAGACAATGTCGCCAGCGATCGGTGCGGTTGGCGTTATGCAAGGCGGATCGAAGAACGCCTGTGCGGACAGCGTGAATCCGACGAACAGCACCGCCAGCAGGGGCGCAACGTAGCGCGCCAACGGGGTCGGAGGAATTGTTCGTTTCAAAGAGATAGTTCCTCTGGATCGATCCCGATTTCAAACAGGCGATTGATTGCACATGCCCCGATTTCCGGCCGGCTTCCAAGCGGCTACGCCGCTCGCGGAAGAACGGCCATACGCCGTCGATGCAGGTGTCGCGAAGGGCTCAGGTTCATTGAATCGGTGCGGGTCCACTCTGATCGAATCCATCCTCAAAGATGGGGATTTCCGGCGAGCCCTCACCCCTGAGATACAGGGAATAGCCTCCCCCTGCGCTGCTGTGGAAATTGACGTCCATGGTTGACTCACCGACTTGGGCGGGCGCAAACGTGTACGAGATCAAGCAGCCCTGGTAGCCGGAGAACTGGATAGGCGGCGGCGGACAGTTACCCCCCGTGCGCACGAAGGCGCTGACGGCCGGCACGCTCGATGTATCGATTGCCGTGATCTCCAGTGGGACCGGTCGGTCGTTTTGCAGGGACACCGTCTTCTCCGCGCTGAACGTGCCGACGGGTGTCGGCAACCAATCCAGCGACGTCGGCGAAACGTCCAGATGCCCCACATTGCCGTCGCCAGCCAGACCAAAATTAACGTCAACACCTCCGTCCAGCGTGACTGTGAGCGTCTGATAAAACGAATTGATGGAGGTTGGAGTAAACGTGTGCTCGAGTGTGCAACTCGCCTGCGCAACGATGGTGAACGGCGTCGCGCCGCAGCTTCCGCCAGCGCGCGCATAGACGCCGCTTGCCGGTGTCACTGAGACAACCGTCAATGACTGGTTGCCGGTGTTCCCCAACGTCGTTGCCATTGGCGGACTGGTGGTAAAGACGGTTTGATCGGGGAAACTCAGTTGCCCCGGCGACGGAACGAGATCGGCGCTGGCGCTGGCGACCCAGCACAGCAGCAGCATTCCCGTGAGCAGACGGATGACGGGCTGGAGGGTGGCCATGCCGATCGGCGAGCCCGGCCCGGCATGGGTGGTCGCCGCATCCGAAGAGGCAGGGAACAACAATAACCGACAGATCATGATCGGGACGGCTGGCGAAGTCGGGGGTAACGGCGCTTTCATGCGGGTCCTCAGCGTTGGGCGGCGGGCAACATCAGCGCTCATCACTTTGAACGACAAGACGGGCACGAGACTGCCATCGTAGTTCATGAGGCTGCCAAAACCCGGGTTTATTCCAGCCCTGAATCAGGCGTCGAATCCGAGCAAACAGAGTGAGAACACCCCGTCGTGCGGTTGGCGCTTGTGATGTGCGCTTGGTGAGCCGATGAGCGGGGTGGACGTGAGCGCAACGTCCCCGTTCGGATTCGATCACGCGGTGGAAGAGATGGTTGCCAAGGAAGGTGTTCTGACGCTGCTCTCGACCTTTTTGATCGCCCCTCGCGAAAAAAAGTGCACGCTGATCCCGGTTTCCAATCCAAGGGGACGGAGGTAGTTAAGTGGGAGATGGTCGAGTGGCCGTTGAGCCGACTGGCGGCCTGCCAGCAGAGCGACAGGCCACGAGGCGCATCGCCTGATGAAGGTCGCGTTTAACTACCTCCGTCCCCTTGGATCGCCTTTCGAAACACTCCGTGGAAGTTCGACGGCACAGCGAAGCCATCCTGTCTTACCGATGGAACGCGATCGGAAGAGATCTCGAAATCGAAGTCGCGGGTGATCAAGGCGCAGAACAGCAGCAACTGCGCATGGCCGACGGATGCGCCCACGCAAGACCTTGGCGCAAAGCCGAACGGCACGTAGGCGCCACCCGGGGATGATCTGCGCGAGGAGAGCCAACGATCGGGGTCGAATACCTGCGGGTTTTCCCAGTACTCTTCCGAGTGATGCTGTACGTACGAGCTGATCTCGTACATCTGGCCTTCCTTGATTTCCACGCCGTCGACGCTGATGTCACGCGAGGCGACACGACGTGTGACGAACGGTGTCGAGTACATACGCATGGCTTCCTTGATGAAGCGCATCGTGCCCGGCACTTTCCTGACCGGCAGGGCATAGACCTCATCCTCCGTCAGCGCCTTCATTTCCTGACGGACAAGATCGCGCCATTGCGGATGCTGGGTCATCGCGTACAGGAGACACGCGGACATCATTCCCGGAACGCCCGCGATCGCGATGAGCTGGACAGTCACCAGATAAGTAACGCGATCGATTCCGATGCGATCGACCAACCCCACCAGGCACTGCACGAAATCATCCCGGACTTCGCCGGCTGCAATCCGATCGCGGATATTTTTCCTGATGGCGCGTGTTTCCGCGCG
>JBDSBK010000306.1:0-3278 GCA_039921645.1 Dokdonella sp. | reverse complement strand
GCGGCCACCGATGTCGACGCTGCCATGCGAGAGCGCGGTCTTTTCCGGCGGGATTGGCTTGTCGTCTTTTTTCGCCGCCTTCGCATCCTTGTCCGCGCTCGCGTCGGCATCCTTGTCGTCGTCTGCCGCGCAGGCGAGCGATGAAGCCGCGAGCAGCAGCGTGGCCAGCAAAACATCGATCAACGGGGTGCGCATCGCAATTCCTCGGGAGGGAAACACGACAGGCTGCACCGAACCAGAGGCGGCCGCCTGTGACGAAAGTGCCGCCGCGATGTAAACGCGATGCAAAGACGCGGGTTCGTGCAACCCCGAGGTCAGATACGGTAGCCGCGATGTATCGCGACGATGCCGGCGCTGAGGTTGCGTACGTCGACCTTGGCGAGACCGGCGGTTTCCATCATCGCCTTCAGCGTCGCCTGGTCCGGGTGTTTGCGGATCGACTCGGCGAGGTAGCGATAGCTCGCATCGTCGCCGGCAATCAGCTTGCCGATGCGCGGAAGTATCTGGAACGAATGGAAGTCGTACAGCGGCTTCAGGAATTCAGCGCGCACGCTGGAGAATTCGAGCACCAGTGCGCGGCCGCCAATCTTCAGCACGCGATGGATTTCCGCCAGCGCATGTTCCTTGCGCGTGACATTGCGCAGGCCGAACGCCATCGTCACGCAGTCGAAGCTCCTGTCCGGGAACGGCAGCGCCTCGGCGTCCATCTGCGACCAGTCGAGGCCGTGCAGTTTGCCGCGATCGAGCATGCGGTCGCGGCCGACGCGCAGCATGTCGCCGTTGATGTCGCCAACGACGACGCTGCCCCTGGCGCCCACCTTGGGCAGCAGCAGCGCCGCGATGTCGCCGGTCCCGCCAGCGAGGTCGAGCACGCGATCGCCTTCACGCACGCCACTGGTCGCGACGAAATAGCGCTTCCACAGGCGATGCACGCCGAACGACATGAGGTCGTTCATGATGTCGTACTTGCGTGCGACGGAACTGAAAACTTCGCCGACGAGCTTGGCCTTGTCGGCCTCGGCGACGTCGCGGTAGCCGAAATGCGTGGTGCGGGGTTCGTCCATGGCGCGCATCGTACCGCAAGCGGCACATGGCGCTCGACCTTGCGGTGGGCGGGCCTTGGCCGATAATGCGGCCGGGTCCGGGGAGAATCCGCATGGCGATGTGGTGGCTTGGCGCTATCGTGTTCGTGTTGGTCGGTGCGGTCGTGGCCGTCTTCAACGACCTGGTTGGCGCGCGCAATCAGGTGCGCGCGGCCTGGTCCGACATCGATGTGCAATTGATGCGTCGCCACGACCTCGTCCCGCAGCTGGTCGCCGCCATGCATGGCTATGCGGACTACGAGCGCGCGACGCTGACCACGGTAACCGAGTTGCGCACGCGCGCGATTGCAGCGGCATCGCTGGCCGACAAGGCGCAGCTCGAAGGCGAACTTGCGCAGCAGATCGATCGCATCCTCGCACTGCAGGAACGCTACCCGGACCTCAAGGCGAGCGAGAATTTTCTCGGCCTGCAACGCGACCTCGTCGGTATCGAGGATCACTTGCAATACGCGCGGCGCTTCTACAACGGCGCCGTGCGCGATCTCAACAACCGCATCGAGACGTTTCCCGGCCTGCTCGTCGCGCGCGCCGCGAATTTCAAGCCCGCGGATTTCTTCCGCCAAGGCAACGAGGAGTCTCACGCATGAAGGACCTGCTGCCGGGCCTGTACTTCGCCGTTGCGTTGATCGCCGGCAACGCAACGGCAGACGAACGCATCCTCGCATTCCACAGCGACATCGTCGTCGATGCCGACGCGAGCATGCAGGTCACCGAGACGATCCGCGTGCGCTCCGAAGCCGACAAGATCCGCCATGGCATCTATCGCGACTTTCCGACCGACTATCGCGATCGCTACGGCAACCGTGTGCATGTGGATTTCGACCCCACGTCACTGACGCGCGACGGCAAGGACGAGTCCTTCCACAGCGAAGCGCAGTCCAATGGCACGCGCGTCTATTTCGGCTCCAAGGACGTGACGCTGGCTAGTGGCGAGTACACCTACGCTTTCCAGTACCGCACCACGCGCCAGCTCGGTTTTTTCGCCGATCACGACGAGCTGTACTGGAACGCGACCGGCAATGGCTGGGACTTCCCTATCGATGCGGCAAGCGCCGACGTGACACTGCCGGCAGCGATAGCGCAGGACGATCTGCATGTCGAGGCATATACCGGCGCGCAAGGCGCAAAGGGCAAGGCGTATACCGCCAGCGTGGACGCGCCTTCGCACGCGCATTTCGCCGCAACTGCCTCGCTGCCGCCGCACAACGGCTTGACCCTCGTCGTCAGCTTTCCCAAGGGCCAGGTCGTGGCGCCCACGAACGCCGCGCGCGCGAACTGGTTCATGCACGACAACGGCGGCGTGATCATCGGCGCAGGCGGCCTGCTGCTGGTGTGGATTTACTACCTCGTGCAATGGTTTCGCGTCGGTCGCGACCCGAAGCCCGGCGTGATCATTCCGCAATACGAGGCGCCATCGGGATTTTCACCCGGTGCGCTGCGCCACATCGAGAAGATGGCTTACGACGATCGCTGCTTCACGGCGGATATCGTCGACCTCGCCGTGCACGGCAAGCTGCGCATCGAGCAGGCCGGCAAGGAGTACAGCCTGCACCGCGCCAACGGTGACACCGGCGAACCGATCCCGACAGCCGAGACGACCCTGCTCGATGCGGCGCTCGGTTCGAGCGATGTGCTGGAGCTGAAGCAGGAGAACCACACGCGCATCGCGTCGGCTCGCGCCGCGCACAATGCCCTGCTCGACAAGAGCAACAACAACCGCTATTTCAAGAAGAACAGCAGCCTCGTCATTCCAGGCGTCGTCCTGTGTATCGGCGCACTTCTGCTCGGCATGCGTTCCCTGGCGATGGGCTCGATGGCTCCGGCGGCCATTTTCATGCTCGTCTGGCTCAGCGTGTGGAGCATCGGCGTCATTTCCCTGCTCGGCGCCGCGATCAAGGCATGGCGCACGTCCACGGGCATCGCAGGCTACGGTGGCGCGCTGTTTCTCACGTTGTTCTCGCTACCTTTTGTCGCAGGCGAGATCTTCGGGCTGGGCGTATTCGTCGCCGCTGTCGGCGTCGGGTTTGCCGTGGTCGTCGTCGGGTTCGTCGCCACCAACGTCGCGTTCTTCGACTGGCTCAAGGCGCCCACGCTGGCAGGCCGTGAACTGCTCGACAAGATCGCCGGCCTGCGCCTCTATCTCGGCGTCGCCGAACGCGACGAACTCGCCGCGCA
>JBDSBK010000305.1:0-17412 GCA_039921645.1 Dokdonella sp. | reverse complement strand
CGATACGGCTGGCGGTCAGGTCGTGTGCGTGTTCCGACAAATCCGGTTTGACGGCGATTCGCGTGCGATTCGCGGATGTTTCGCGCGGAACTTGCCGAGGCGCGGCGTCAGCCAGGTAACGCCGAAGCTCGGCAGCGTCGTCGAGGTGAGCTGCGATTCATCCGCGTCGACGGCTTTGATGAAGTACGCGCGCAAACCGTTGGTCACGACCGGATCCGGCAGTGCCGGGATCGAGGCGGCACCCGGCGCAGGGACATTGCCTCGCAAACCATGAGTCCTGCCGCAAGACCGATCCCGTGATCCGATTTCACGCTGATGTCTCCATGGAGAGCTCAGCTGGATCAAGCAGGCCCCTTGCGCCGCTCTTCTGCGTGTTTCCAATGGAGCGCTGCACGTAACGGAGATGCACCATGATTCACCCACGCCTGTTGCTCGCCATCGCGCTGCCCGTGCTGTGCAGCGCGTGCGCGCTGCCGGTACGCGAGATGCCGCCGGATCACGTGGCGGCCGGCGAATTCGGCAACGGCGACAACGCATGGAGACTGCGCGACGCTGCTGCCGTGAACGGCCCCGAAGGCCTGATCCTGATATTCACGCGACTCACCTTCGACCGAAAAAAATGGGTGCAGGACGCGCAACTCACCTACGACGACCTCACGCATTTCCTCGATAACGAAGTCGACTACGCGCCCGAGCTCGACATCAAGCTCAACGCAGACGGCGGCTATGCCGCGCACCGCCTGGTGTATGCCCAATACGGCGCAACCTGGCGGGTGGACCCTGCGCTCGAACATGGCGTCTCGCTGCGCGTGAACGATGGCCGGCGCATCGCGGGTACGCTGCACTTCGATGGCCAGCGCAGCTTCGCCGCCATCGACTTCGACCTGCCGGTGCTGACGATCGGGCCGACGCCGCGTCCCGGCGTGCCATTGCCCGCCGATGGCGGTGCGCCCGGCCACACGCTGCTCGCGCGCTCGGACGCCATCTACAACGGCGATCTCGACCGCCTGTTGAGCCTGCTGTCGCCGGAGGAATACAGCCATGCCGTCGGCCACTACAAATACGACAGCGACGACATCGTCGACTACGCGCCGGGCGACCTGGAACAGAGCGGCGCTTCGTTCTACCTGCTCAAGCAACGCATGGACACGCCGCGCATCCGCCGGATCACCGGCGGCTCGGTCGATGGCACAACGGCCTGGGTCGATTTCGAAGGTTCCGAGGAAATCATCGGCCACGATCCCGTCACCGGCACCGCACTGATGACGCAGGACAAGCGCGGCCACTGGTGGATTGAGGAACTGACCACGCAATCGCAGGTAACGTCCGGCGCGGACGAGTGACAGGCCGATTGCGAAGCTGCCAACGCAGCGTCACGAAGCCGTCTTTTCTGCGAACCGGTGTCGCCCTTGAGGCTGCCGTGAATGTCGACGAAAATAATCCGGCGACCCTTGTCAAAAAGGCCCGGAATCACCGAAAGGCGTGGCCAAATAGTCGATGCGATTTCGTCGAACACAGCCATGGCAGGACACTAGCCAGCGCTGGACCCCGACTCGACCTCCGCCGTACAGAACGACAGCAATGGTGCGTCGTGCTTTTCGACGGCCGCCTGCGGCTTTGGAGATTTCGGATCGCCGGGGCAAGAAAACGCACAGTGCTCTGAAGATCGCGGGAACACGTTGCGGCGGCAGCAACCGGGGTCTCAATCCGGGTTTCCGCGACATGCCGATGACACGACTCGGCCGCGAGCTCCACTGAGCGAGAGCCGCGTGGACTCGAACGCATTCGCAAAAACCGCGTCCCGCTCCTTCGAGCAAAGGATCCCGGCAGCGCGCCGGGATCCTTTGCCGAGGCTCTGGAAAGAGCCTTACGGTTGCACGTGCTGGCAGGGGTTGGCGTCGAAGCCGTCGACGAACAGGAAATCTTCGAGATTGGACGGCCAATCGATGTCCTTGAACAACGGCAAGGTGAGGTCGACCTTATTGAATATGGTCGCGGTGATCGCCGGCTCCATCAATAGATTCGGCGTCGCGTCGGGCGAGAAGTGCGAGACGGAAGAGCCCGATTGCACGGGGCTGGGCGCAAACAGGCGCACGCATCCATCCGTGAGCGACAGTCTGGCCGTGCTGATGATCGCGCCGACGGCTGTGCCACCACCGAGCACGGTGCGAATCTGCTCGCCGAGCGGAAACGCGATGCTCACCGCCGGTATCGTGATCGTGGCGTCGCTGCCGGCCATGCCTGGAGGCGTGTTCGGATTCGCGCTGGCCGCGACGTTGGCGATGACCACGCCGATCGCACCGTTCAATTGCGCATTCTTGGCCTTGACCGTGAACGCACAGCTGCCGCGATCGACAAACGCGATCTTGCCGGACACGGCGCTCGCGTTGACGTAGGGCGTCTGACAGCCGTCGTTGATCGTCGCCGTGTTGCCTCCCACGCCATCGTCGGTGCTGCCGTCGTCTACGCGAACGAGATTCGCACTCGTGCCCGGCGCGACGATCGAAGCCCCGAAAGCGCCGGTGCCGACCGAATTCGGCGAGGGCAAGCTCAGCGGGAAGTCGATCAGCAGTGCCGGTCCCGGGCCGAGATAGGCGGCGGCCTGGACGCCGGTATGCGGTCCGGTCCACACGAGGTTGGGATCATTGATCGTGGACGCCACTCGCTCGCCATTGCTCATGTCCTTCCACAATTTGCCGGTTTCCGTGTCGAACAGATAACTGGCCCAGATCGGCGGCTGCGACGTGAAGTAGGCGCCCGTCGACGGATTCGTGTTGGAGGTGAAGCCGAGGCCGTGGCCGAGTTCGTGGAAAACCACCGGCAGCAGCCCGATGCGATTGGTTGGAATCGCGACCGACGGGTCGGTGCCGTACCACCATCCCACCGTGCCGGCCGCACAGCCGCTGTCGATGCTGATGTTGAACGTGGCGTTGATGTCGTTGTTGCCGGGATCGAGATCCTGACCCGCCAGCGCATTGGCTTCCGCGATGTTGTAGGAGACGTTCGTGCGCGGCGCGTTCGGGAAATTGGCCGCAGTGCTGATGGCACCGGCAGAACCGAGAACGGAGCCCGATGCGCTGCACGTTTGCGGATTCATCTGCGACGTCACTTTGATCTCGATCGCGGAGTTCAGCAGCACTGCCCAGTTGTCGGCGGCGATCTGGAATACGTGCTGGCGGCATTGGCCAAGCGTTTCGCCTGGCGCACAACCGGCATCCGCAGGCGGAGCGGAGCTGTCATTGAAGCCTTCGCCAGGGCCGTCATTGTTGACGATCGTGATCGTGGTAGCGAAAGCCGGCGGCGCCATCAAGCACAGCAGCAAGGTCGCACCGATGGCGCATTTCTTAGCGATCATGCGGATTCTCCGCTGCCGGTACGGTCTGCGCAGCGTCGAAGGCGTCCGTGCATTGCACTTCGATTTTTCCATTGGCGTCGCGATGCATCGTCATGGTTTGTTCGCCGACGCCATTCAGGTGGTCGATCTGCGTCCCGTCTGCGCGCGTCTCGTGCGTGATCCGCGACATGTCGATCTGCGGCGAAGCGGCCGGCGTCGCGGCTCGCGCAGCCGACTCGTCCGTCGGCGGCGTGCTCATCAATGTTCCGCTGACCGGATCGCGATAGAGCATCATGCCAGCGGCTCCAGCGGTGGCGGCCGCGGAGTGTTCCTTCGCTGCGGTCTTCGCTGCGTCCGCCGCGTGCGAGCTTGCTGCCGCAGCGGCGAATACGCCGCATGCGAGTGTTGTAGTCAAGTTCATGCCGGACTCCCGAGTAGGCTTTTTGGCTGCGCAGAACGCGCTGCCGATGTTTCGGCCATCCTAGACAACCTGTCGCGATATGCAAGCGATCGCGGTGAAATCGACGAAGACATTCGTGCTGAAACGCTCTCGCAAAAAGTCGCTGGATGCGATCCTTCTGGACGCGTGATTCTTGCACACTGAATGCGCGAATCGCGCAACGTGCGGTCCAGGATACGCACCTCGGCATATGGCGATGATGCGAAGTGACAACGGCAAAAAGAAGGGAGGAATCGTCCGTTTGAATCGCGATGTCTTGCGGCACATTCCGGTGGCTTCGCACCGCTGATCCGTTGGATGGATATGGACCATCGGGACGGGGCTTCTTTTGCGGCAAGTCGTCACGTCACGCTGTCCGCAAATAGACATTCCTGCAATTTTATACAGTTACCCTTGTTTCGGAAGGCCGGTATAGATGGATTGCCGGAGCGACGCCTCTGCGCTGCGGCCGCGCGCAGGGCGCGTCGCCGCCGGTTCCTCGTCCAACCCAATGGAGTGAACTGATGATATTGCGTCATGTGCTCGCGCTCGCCCTCGTCGCCGCCCTTCCGTCATTCGCGCTCGCTGCCGGCAAGGGGCCGGCGAACAACAAGGACCGTGCGGAGAAAGCCGTGCCGACGGCCGCCGCCGACAGCGCCTCGCTCGCCTGTTATTTCCAGAAGGGCAGCGACACCACGTGGTATTGGGGCCTGACCAGCGATTCGGCCTGGTACGCGCTGTCGGGCAACTGGCAGAAGACGACCTACACCAAACTCGAGAAATTCTTCTCCTCGGCCAGCCAGAGCGACATCACCACGGCCTGCAGCAATTCGTCGACCTACTACGGCCTGGTCGGCTACACCTTCGTGGCCGCGTTCGCCTCGCAGAAATCCGCCGGCTACAACTACCCGATCGTGATCGGCGGAAACACGGAGCTTTGGCCGCAGTACTGATCCATCCCGTCCGTCTCGCCTCGATGGCGAGGCGGATTTTTCGGTGCGATCAAGAGATGACGGAGGGACAGTGCGTATCGAACAGGCAATTCCTCGCCCGCTTTTACCGGCATGCGTGCATCCGCCATCGGCAGATGCCCGCCTCGAATTGGCCAACCGCACGCGGAACATGTTGCTGCTGATCGTGGACCGCGCGCACTTGCTACGGCAAGACCTGGATCGACGCAAGCAGCGACGCGAAGCGAAGGCGCCTGACGATGGAATCTTGTATCGAGGGTTCGTGGAAATCATGCGTTTCCAAACAGAAATCCTCCGCCCCTCGTGCAATGTTCCCGGCTACGGAACTTCGAAGCCATTGGCGAAAATGCTGTCCGCCGAAATACACGCATTCGACGCATTCGACCATAGCCTGGATACGCTGTACGAATGTCCGTTCGCCACGATCGTTGCGGGAGCGAGGGCGGCGCAGAGGTAAGAGATGCTGCTGCCCGTTTGCTGGTCATACCAGGCAGGGTTGGTGAAGACCTGCGGATCAGTCACGAGGTCCGCCAGAACGCTGCTCGCGCCGAAGGTTTCCAAGTCCATCGTTCCGCAGTCGGCAACGATCGCGATCGGCACGATCCGACTGCCGTGACTCGCGTCGGTGATGAACTCTTCGTAGAGGCTGATGAAATCCACGCAACTCATCGAGTCTTGCGGTCCGATGATCGAAATGTTGGGCGCGACATGCACGATGAATACCGTGTTCAATCGACCTGCAGCGTCTGTCACGAGTGCCGGCAGCGCAGTGTCGTCGGCATCGATCCGCGCACCGATGTCCGCGATGATGTCGACATCGGACAGCGTACAGCTGCCGCTGCATGGAACGCCGGGGAGTGTGACAGTCCCTGCGTATGCGCCGGGGCCGATCGCCTGGTTGGCTGGCGTACCATATTGTTCGAGGATCGACCAATAGTCGCTCTGGACAATATCTGCATAGAACGCAGGCATGGCGGCCTGTTCCGGAGAGATGGCGCTACTCCAGTTGACCATGACCACGAGCGCGTTACTCACTACAGGTCCGCCTGCCCACACGAGTTCCGCGCCTTCTGCATCAAGGCAACCGGAAGCAGCTGCGAGCACGAAAAACAGGCCGCACCTGCGAAACGCTGATCGCGCAGTCATGGCTGCGAACAACGCAAACATTCCCGCTACGGAATGGCGGAAACGACGTGGTTGCAGATACATGGAAAATTCCTGGAAATAAGTGGCTTCATGAACTACACACGCAGTTTCAGGGCGTGAGTGACACGAGGCACGCAAAATACTTGGACCAAGCGCGACTGGAGAGGGTCACGGTGCTCTTTCGGCGGCAGGCCGCCGCTTCACCGTCCGGTCAATGTTCGCCGTATGCAGAAAGGTCCAGGTTCATTCGCGAGCGCGAACAAGCAAACCTGACCTCCGTTGTCCAACTCCGTGCCCAAGCGTCGTTATGGAGGAAATAGGCGCGATCCACTGCGCGCCACGGGAACCTGTCATGCCGTTTACCTCGACCGCGTCGCGCAATGCCTTCATGGCACGCCAGCGGCATCGCCCGCTCGCTGCTGCGCTGGTCGCCTTGCTCGCCTGCGCGTCGCCGGACATGCGCGCGACGCCGATGAATGTCGCATCCTCGATGCCCGCACCGCGCGCGTCGAAGGTGGTCGGCAACTGCAACGACAGTGGCAGCGGCAGCCTGCGCGATGCGGTCAACCATGCGCTCGATGGCGATACGATCGACCTGACGCAGTTGTCCTGCAGCGTGATTTCGCTGTCGACCGGCGCGATCGTGATCGGCGCGCAGAACCTGACCTTGCACGGACCCGGCGCGGATGGGCTGTTGATCAGCAGCGCCGGCCATCCGGATAGCGGCGTGCTCTACAGCGTGGTCGGCGGAACGCTGAAAGTGCAGGATCTCTCCGTCGCGTTCGGCTCGAAATACCGCGATTCCGGCGTCGCGCGCGGCGGCTGCATCTTCTCTGTCGGCAATATTGAACTCGACGGCGCACACGTCTATGCATGCACCACGCACAGCACCGGTTCCAATGATGGCGCGGGCGGAGCGGTGTATGCGCAGGGCAACGTACTGATGATCGACAGCGCGCTGAACCAGGGCGGCGTGACGGTCGGAAGCGGCAACGGCAAAGGCGGTGGCGTATTTGCCGGTGGCGATCTGACGATGGCCTACAGCACGATCGGCGATTTTCGCGTGGCGACCGCCGGCACCGGCCGTGGCGGCGGGGCATATGCCGGCGGCACGTTGATATCCAAATACAGCACGATCAGCGACAACTCGGTCGACGAAATTACCAACAGCAGCGGCGGCGGCGTGGCCACGAACGGTGGAGCAACGATCCTGCTTTCAACGATCTCGGGCAACCACGCGCACGTTGGCGGCGGGTTGTACCTGGGGCCTGGCCAGGGCGGAGACGACGCGATCATCGTCGACAGCACGATTTCCGGAAATACCGCGGCCGCGGGAGGCGGCATGACAACGCACGTGCAGCTTTCGCTCTACAACTGCACGGTCGCGTTCAACACGATTCCGTTCCGGACAGGTGGCGCGATCGGCAGCACGCAAGGCGCCGGTCTCGACCTGCGCATGTCGCCGGTTCGCATCGAAGGATCGATCATCGCCGGCAACCTCGCCACGGGAACGCCGAACCATCCGAGTGACGTCGGCGGGGAATATGCGATCACGTTGACCGGCTCGCACAACGTCATCAACGACATCGCGCAGACCGGGCTCACCGGCACGATCAACGCCGATCCGCTGCTGGGGCCTTTGCGCCGCAACGGCGGCTTGACCGCGACGCATGCGCTGCTGCCCGGCAGCCCTGCGATCAACGACGGCAACAACATACGCAACTTCAACATCGACCAGCGTGGCAACGGTTTTGCGCGCACGGTCGGCGGCGTGCCGGATATCGGCGCCTACGAAGTCGACACCGACCGCATCTTCGTCGACGGCTTCGACTGATGGCGACAGGAGGCGCCGACGTCGTCGCTGGTGGAAGCCAGCAAGCCGAAAATTCATGCGGACATTGCTCGGTGCGCTTGCCGGCACCCACTTGGCTCAGTTGGTGAATGCGGCGACACAAGAACTGTCGCTCACCGACTGCTCGAAACCATCTGCGAACAGTACGTCACTTGCAGAAACCGTGAACGTGACGGCCGTTGACGTGTAGACAAAAACGCCATCCAGATTCGGCATGTTGGTCTCGAATCCGGTGAACGCACCCTTGATGCTCCCTGCGTTGAGCAAGACGTAAGAAGTCCCAACGGCAGGTGCGCCGATGAAGTCGATACGAGCAACGCCATCGAGCGTAGCCAGGCCCGCAATGGTGAGGTCGCTTACCGCGTTGCTCGCGCCGCTGGCATGAAAACAAGTGAGCGCCCCCGGTTCCAGTCGCATGTTTCCATTGACGGATAGGGTGCCCTGAGGATTCCCTGGCGTTGCGGGTGCCAACACCCCGAAGCTGTCGATGCCGAAGATGCTGCCGTCGCCGGAAAGCGTGCCCGGCGTTGCGACCGTCACCAGTGACGCCTTGATGTTGCCGGGCGATGTCACGCGCAAGATGCCCGCATCAACCGTGGTCGCGCCAGCAAAAGTGCTTGTGCCGGAAAAAATGAGGGTGCCGGCACCTTGCTTCACGATCGGCGCGCCGGCGCCGTTTCCAGGAGTGTAGCTCTGGCCGGCCGGAAGCGATGAGGTGCTGTCATCCGCGAGCGCGCCTGCGATGGTGTAGGCACCGGCAACGTCGAATGTCATGGTGCTGCCGCTCATCAGAAACAGAGCGCTTCCCGCAGCCGACCCGGGTGTGAGTCCGGTCCCTGCGATCACGCTGCCTCCGTTGATGCTGGCGCTCGTGCCGTTGTTTTGCATGATCAACGTGCCACCGGCGCGCACAAATATTGCTCCTCCGAAACCTGCCCCTCCGCCCGCATCCGCAGCGCCGCCAACGCCGCCGACACCAGGTCCATTGCCGCCGCCGGCGCCGAAGCCTCCGCTG
This sequence comes from Dokdonella sp., assembly GCA_039921645.1. Taxonomy (GTDB): domain Bacteria; phylum Pseudomonadota; class Gammaproteobacteria; order Xanthomonadales; family Rhodanobacteraceae; genus Dokdonella_A. The sequence goes on along the minus strand of JBDSBK010000305.1, from coordinate 8,655 downwards.
CCTGAACCGACAATGGAAAATCCGGAGCCGCCGCCGCCGCCGAAGCCGCCGTTGCCGGCAACCGCGACGGCACCGACGCCCGCACCGCCTCCGCCACCAAAGCCACCGTTGCCGTTGGTTGTGGCGCCGCCGCCGAAGCCGCCATTGCCGTCAATGACGCCACCGCCACCGCCGATCAGGCCTGACCCGCCGGCACCCGATCCACCGTCGACGTCGAAATCCAGCGGATTGAATCCCTGCACGCTGCTCAATTGCCCTGCGCCTTGTCCGCCCCAGCCACCGCTGGCGCCGCCGACCGTGCCGCCTGTGCCGATACCTGCCCCAGCGTTGGACAGACTCACGCTGCCAAGACCACCGCCGCCATTGAAGCCTGACGTTCCCGCGCCCATGCCGCCGCCACCGCCGTGTCCACCCGTACCGACGCCTCCGCCACCTTGTGCGGCATTGCCAACAAAACTGACGGCATTCAGCGTGACCGTAGCGGACTTGTTGACGAACAGCGCGCCGCCGGCGCCCAGACCACCGCCACCATGCGTCGCGTCACCGCCTCTCGCCAAGCCGTGTTGCAGTGAAAGATTCGTCAGCGTGACGGCTACGGCCTGAGCACCATCACCATCAGGTTTGCCGCTGATCGGAATCGAAGGGAGACCCGAGACCACGAAGATTCGATGTGCGCTGCCGCCGTCGATGGCGACAGGGTTGGGCAAGGCGGATGCATCGACGCGAATATTGTTGAACAGCAGCGGGAGGTCATTGCCGAGATGGATGGTCGCGCCGCTCAAGGATGGATCGAATACGATCGTCATGCCGGAAACCGTGGGTCGTCCGATCGAACCCGTCAGAAGATTCGCGGCGAGGACGCAGTCACGCAAAGTACCTGACGCCGTGGTCGCATCGACCGCGTCGGATGATGTGGAGGGGTTGTCCGCATTGCCGGTGACCGTGCAGGTGGTGACGGCGGCATGCGCGGCCGAAACCGCGAAAATGGTGGCCAGACTTGCCTGCATGAGCATTGCAGGGGCATTGCCGCGTCGCGAATGAATGGCATGGTTCATACGTACTCCTCCGAGATGGTCCTCGCGTTCGGCAGGGTCCGGGGACCCGCGAGACTCCGCATAAGCGCTGCGTGCACTGGCGCAGACAAATCCTCGCAGCAGCAAAGGACGCGGCTGTCTCACTTGCGCGGTATGCAGCGAAGCATGCGCCGTCGGACTGGCCTCCCATTGATCTAGCTCAACCGCAGCCGCTATCCACTCAGAGCGACGGAGCAACGGGCTTCCGACCAAGGGCGATAGAGGGGACGGAGGAGTTGTGCGTTTCGAACAGACAAATCCTTCATCCGACAGTCCGGCAGTCGCCGACGCAGGAATGCTTGCTGGGCGACGAACGATTCCGGCAGATGGTGGAGCACGCGATGAACCGGCCGGCTACCTGCCGGACGCACCGTTGCAGGGACGGCGCGTTCGACTGACGCCGTCCTCGCGGATTGCCGCCTCGGTTGCCCCGGACAGCGTCGAGTGACGTTGCGGAGAGATTGCGATGACGTTCCCCGCGCGCGCTTGCGTTAGCGTCGTATCCAGGTCGCCGCACGGTGCGCCGGCCCGATTGCAGGAGCAAACAGCATGCGCCACGGTTTCAATTTCGCCGGATTCAATTTCGCCCGTATGGCTCTCATTGCGCTGATCGCAAGCGTCGGAACGCAGGCCAACGCCAGCGGCAGCATCGACGCCAGCTTCGGCAGCGGCGGCATCCAGCGGGTCAGTGGCGAGGGCGCTTACGGCCCCACCTCAATGGTGGTGATGCAGGGCGGGCGCATCGCCTACGCGGCGGGAAGGCCCGGATCGGCGCAGTTGCTGGTGGGGATATTGCGGCCAGACGGCCAGCCGGACAGCAACTTTGCCGGCGACGGCCTGCTCACGCTGAGCAGCACCGGTTCGTTGAGTGCGCCGTTCATCGCCGAAGACCCGGCGAACCACGCCATCGTGCTCGTCGCGACGGAGTTGCTGGGCGGCATCTACCACATGCGCATCTGTCGCATCCTCGATACGGGCTCTTTGGATAACACATTCACCCTGTCCGGCTACGCAGGCCAAAGCGGCTGCGTGCGTACCGATTCTCCCCCCGGCGCTCCCAACGGCCTGACACCGGCCGGCGTCATCGTGGACAGCAATGGCAGCATCGACGTCGGTGGCACGGCGTACGACTTTTCCGACCCCACCATCCAGTTCAAGGTGTTCGCCGCGGCCATCGTCCCCGGCGGGGCAGTCATCACCACGGTGAATTTCGTCGGCGGCTACAACGTGGTGATCAACGCCATGGCCATGAATCCGCTCTCCAACAGCATGTTGTTGACCGGCAGCACCCAGCTACCCAACGGCAGCGATACCGATACGGCCATCATCCTCGTGCGCGCCAGCACGGTGGTGGTGTGGAACAACCGTGTGCTCAACGTCAACGCGGGCTACGACGAGGGCCGCGGCGTGGCGATCAAGTTCGACGGCAACATCATCGTCGCCGGGGTAGCCGATGTCAGCGGAAGCAGCCGCACCCAATGCGTGGTCTACGAGACGGATGCGAACTTGAATCCGGTCATCAATTTCGGCCAGTCCGGAGGCGGCCTCGCGACCAACTTCACCGGCGTCAACATCGATTCGGCACGCTGCGACGCGGTGGTCGTGGACAGCCAGCGCCGCGCCTACATCAGCGGTGCCGTACTGCACGGAACCGGTGAGTTCGACATGGCCATAGGGCGGCTCACCGACACGGGCACGTTCGATGCGTTGTTGTACGGCGACCAGGCTCCCGGCTACTCGGTACTCGGCCCCGACGACAGTCCCAACGTGCACAACGAGCGCGTCTTCGCGGTGGGCCTGCAGAATGGTCGTGCGATCATCGCCGGCCCCAGCGAGCCCTTCACCGGTGCAACGCTGGCGAATACGGACATGCTCTTCCTGCGCCTGGACGAATACGACTACCTGTTCGCCAACGGTATGGAGTAGTCGCGTCGCGACCATCCATCGACCTCGGCGTCATGTGGCGCTGCAGAAGTCGCCAAGCGCCTGTGGTGTGCGCTTGGTGGGCTTGAGCCCACCAAGCGCAGCTGACCCCGATTTCCGAACGGGCCGGGCGGGAACCAAACGAGCGCTCCGGCGCTCTTTACCGTTTTGCCGACGGCGTTTTACGAGGGACATCATGATCCGCCTGTTCGCATGCATCGTTGTGACTCTGCTGCCATTCGCTGCCATGGCCGATCCTCCGAGTGCTTCGACGCCGGCCGCACGTGCCGCGGAAGCGTGGTTGACCGCGTTCAACGCATCGGATGGCCCTGCACTGAAAGCCTTTGGCGAAAAGTACGGGCGTGACGCGCCGGTCGACGATGAACTCGCCTTTCGGGACCGGACGGGCGGTTTCACCGTGCTGGAGGCTGACGACACGGATCCTCTGGTCAGTGAGCTGACCCTGCGCGAGAAAGGTTCGAGCACGAGGGCGCACCTGCGCGTGGCTCTGGACGCATCGAACCATTCCCGCATCTCGGCGTTCCGTATCGAGCCGGTACGGGTCGACGTCGCACGCGTTTCGCAGACCGCGGCACTGACCTTACTCACAGGCGAAGGAAACAGGCTGGCCGAACAAGACCAGTTCTCGGGCGTCGTGCTCGTCGCGCGCAACGACCACCTTCTCCTCCACAAGGCGTGGGGCCTTGCCGATCGCGAACGTCGCCGGCCCGTCACGCTGGATACCCGATTCCGCATCGGCTCGATGGACAAGATGTTCACCTCTATCGCTGCGCTGCAACTGATTGAAAAGGGAGCGCTATCGCTCGAGGGCACGGTCGGCGCGTACCTTCCTGAGTATCCGAGCAAGGACATCGCCGCAAAGGTCACGATCCGGCATCTGCTCGGCCATGCCGGCGGAACGGGCGATTTCTTCGGCCCCGAGTTCGACGCGCATCGCGAGTCGCTGAAAACGCATACCGACTACATCGCCCTCTTCGGCGCGCGTCCACCGGAATTCGAACCGGGCTCGGAATTCCGCTACTCGAACTACGGAATGATTCTGCTTGGGGCGATCATCGAGCGCGTATCGGGACAGTCGTACTACGACTACGTTCGCGAGCGTGTCTTCAAACCCGCGCACATGGATGCGACCGGGTTCGAGCCGGAGAAAACGGACGTTCCGCACCGATCGCGTGGATACACGAGAACAAAGGGCGCGTGGGTTTCGAATGCCTCGACGCTGCCGCTGCGCGGCACCGCAGCCGGCGGCGGCTACTCGACCGCTGGCGACCTTCTTCGTTTCGCGAAGGCGCTGCAATCAAACGTGTTGGTGTCGAAAGCATCGTTCGATCTGGCGACGACCCCGTCGCACATGAGTCCAGGGTACGGCTTCGGGTTCGAAGTGAGCGGCGAGGGCACTCTTCATCGAGTCGGACACTCCGGCGGCGCGCCCGGTCAAAACGGCGAAATGCGCATCTATCCCGATCTCGGCGTGGTGGTGATCGCTCTGAGCAATCTCGATCCGCCGGTTGCGGGAAGGCTCGTCAACTACTACGAGAGCTGCATGCCGGTGCCTGCGGGTCTGAGTCCTGGACGTCAGCACATCCTCGAACATGACGGGTCAAATTCACCTGCGCATTCGGATCGTTCCATCCAGCGCGAGCAGCCGCCAGCACGAGCGGCGGCGGAACCACCCAGCGCCTGACTCGAATGCCTGAATCCCGCGCCGCGCGAGCCGCGAATGCTTCAAGCAAACAGCAAGCAGGCTCAGAACACGTTGGTGCGCGGTTGGCGCTTGCGAAGTGCGCTTGATGAACCGATGAACCGGGCGCACCTGAACTAGACGTCCGCGTTCGGATTCGATCACGCACTGGAAGGGATCGTTGGCGAGGAGCAAGGCGTTATGAACCCGTACCCGAGAAGCCGGCAGAGAATTGCCGACGGAGGCAGCCCGCAAAAGCGGTATCGAGTTCGAGCAGAAAAAAGCTGCGCCTCAGGCGGCAATAATTTTTTTGCCCCTTAAAATGCCTGAGACCGCATTCGTTGCGGCGAGAACGCGCCTCGGTCGATCGTCCGGTCGCGGATCAACGTCGTAGATCCGCAGCGAAGTTCCTGGTTGCTTGATTTCTTTTCGGATCGTAATCGGCTTGCGCAATGCTCACATCGATCGACACCTCGCAACGAAGGCTGTTCGCCTCGATGATCCTGGCAACCCTGCTGGCGTGGGTCATCGTGATCGGCGCGTTGGCGCGCGGAGGCCGGGCTGATCCTCCGTCGCTGCGCGCCGCAGCGACCCTGCTCAACGGCGCCTGGCGATTTCACACGGGCGACGATCCGCAGTGGGCCGATCCCTTCGCGGACGACGGCGAATGGGAGACAATCGATCTGACCGCCCAGCCGGGTAGTCACGACGGCGACGTCGGACTGCCCGACTATGTCAGCGGGTGGATGGCGCACGGACATGCCGGTTATACCGGCTACGCCTGGTACCGGCGCGAGGTGAACGTGCCCGCCGGGCGTGCAACGTGGGACATCCTCGGGCCGACGCTCGTCGAGGACGGATACGAACTCTATTGGAACGGGCAATCGTTGGGCGGGTCGGGCAGGCTCGGACCGCATCCGCGTGTCGTCGGCACGCGGCCGCTGCGATTTGCGCTCCCCGCCGATGCGGCAGGTACGCGCGGTGTCCTTGCTCTTCGCGTATTCATGCTCACCCGGACCGAACCCGGCGCAACCGGAGGCGGCATGCACAGCGCGCCCATCCTGGCGCCCCGACCGATCGGCGATGCGCTTCATCGCGCGCATTGGGAGCGAACAATCGCCGGTTACATCGTCGATGCGATCGAGCCGCTCGCGATGTTTTCGCTCATCGGCCTGGCGCTATGGGGCTGGCCTCGCAGCAGCCACCGGGATTTCCTGATCCTTGTCAGCATCGCGCTTGCGCTGACGGCGGCTCGTCGCCTCAACAATGCGCTCACGTCCTGGACCGATCTGCTGGATCTGCCTACTTACTCGTTGCTGGCGAAGTACATGTGGATGCCCACGGTGGCAGCTTGGGCGCTGGCTTGGAATCGCTGGGGCGAGCGACCGTGGCAAAGCATCGATTTGTTGGCTCTCGCGATCATGGTCGCGCAGATCGTCGGCACCGTGACTCACTCGGCGAGCGTGACCAGCCTCAGCCGTCTCGGATCCATCGCCCTCTTTGTCGTGATCGGCGCACGCATCGTCCGTGGCGGGGCGATGCGGACTCTCGCACTGATCACGTTGGCGTTGATAACCGTTGCATTCTTCGGCGGCGAGTTGCTCGATCCGATCGGCGTACCTGGCATCTGGTTTCCGTTCGGAATCGGAGTTTCGCGGACGCAATTCATCTACGCGATCTTCATTCCGTTGCTGGCCTTCCTGATCGTGCGAACCTTGGGCGGCCATCGTCGCCGATCTCACCCTTAACACCTCAATTCGGTGGCCGTAAAAACGGCAGCAGGGCAGGGGAATAAAGCGTTTCAAACGAATAATTCCTCCGTCCTCTTTGATGCGGCACGGGTGAGTTCGACATGGCCATCGGGCGGCTCACTGATGCTGGCGCGTTCGATGCGGCGTTGTACGGCGGCCAGGCACCCGGGTACTCGGTACTCGGCCCCGACGACAGTCCCAACGTGCACAACGAGCGCGTCTTCGCGGTGGGCCTGCAGAATGGTCGTGCGATCATCGCCGGCCCGAGCGAGCCCTTCACCGGTGCAACGCCGGCGAATACGGACATGCTCTTCCTGCGCCTGGACGAATACGACTACTTGTTCGCCAACGGTGTAGAATAGTCGGTATTGCGGCCAGGTGTAATTTCCATGCGGCGTCAGAGGGCGCTGCAGACGATTGACTACCTCTGGCCCCGATCTCTGGCGTTGCTGATTTGTCGCCTAGTACGCGTCGGCGAAGATCAGGTCATTGTCGAGGCGGACGATCAGCCCGGTCCGATCCTGGTTGCCGTTAGTCGTCACGCCGACGGCGACCGCGCGGCCGCTCTGCAATGCCAATCCCGAAAACCACTGCTCCGGCTGGGCGTCATCGGCCGCGTCGATGAGCACAATGCCGGTGGTTCCGAAGGCGGGATCGAGCTGTCCTGCGATGTCCAGCCTCGCCACGAATCCCAGGTCCGCGTAATCGGGCGCGATCACGTAGCCGGACACGACGATGCGGCCATCGTCTTCGATGGCGAGCGAGTTTGCGCCGAGACGCGTATTGGCGAGCGTGATGTTCGCGATGCCACCTGCTCCGAAGGCAGCGTCGGGTATTCCACCCGCGTCGAAGCGGGCGACTAGGGCGTCGGCGATCGCAGCGAAGTATCCGCCGATGACTACGGCTCCATCGCGCTGGAGGTGCATCGCGAACCCTTTCGTGCCGAGCGGACCCTGGATCCTGCCGGCAACCCCAAAATCCGGATCGAGGCTGCCATTCGCGAGCACGCGCGCCGCGGCGATACGCACGTCGCCGAAGAAATCGGTCGAACCGGCCACCACGATGCGCCCGCTCGCGTCGATGGCCACCGCGCGTCCGTAGTCGATGGTGGTACCGCCCGCGAACGGGATGCGCGCGATACCTCCGTCGGCGAATGCGGTGTCGCGCGCACCATCCGCGAGCGCGCGCACCACATCCATCACGCAGCCGCCGCCAGAGCACGCGTACCCGCCCATCACGAACGCGCCATCGCGCGCAGGGGCGATCGACATCGCGTAGCCGGGACCGTAAGTCGCCAGCCCGCCATCACCGAACGCGGCGTCGGGCGCGCCGTGCGCATCGAGCCGCAATGCGATCTTCTCGTTGAAGTTGATCCCGTTGAACGAGTCGATGTACCACGCGTAGCCCGACAGCACGATTCCGCCATTCGGCGCGACGATGATGCCGGTGCACGCTTCGCGGTAGCTCGTCGGATCGAGTTCGACGAAACCGTTTGCGCCGAAGGAGAGATCGGCCGAGCCATCGGCGAGGAACTGCGCGACGAGGAGATGATCGTAGTCAACGGGAGAAGGCCGTCGCATCCCGCAGACGACGAGGCGCCCGTCGGATCGCGCGACCGCTGCCGCGAACTCGGCACCGTCGAGGGGTGGACGCACGAAGCCCTGGGTGCCGAAGGTCGCATCGAGATCACCGTCGGCAGCAAGCGCCGCACTGGCGCCGAAGGCAACCAGCAATGAGAGTCCCGACACGAACCGCGCGAGCCATCGTGAACGTCGGGTTGGAGCGGCCTGGAGTATGAGTGTCGCGAAGTGCATCGTGAGACCTGGTGCAACGAGATCGTCCATTTTACGCGGATGATTGCGCCGCAGCCGGCCTTTCCGAATCCGTTGCCGCGGTGTCGAACCCGCGATCAGCTCCGGTCGGTGGGGATGAAAGCCAATAGGCGACCGTCGTCGTCGATCGCAAGCTGTTCTGCGGGAACTGGAATCGAAGTCGACTTTTCGCTGTGTGGCTGCGTTCGCTCTCGACGAGCAAAGCGAAAGTGCACTCTCACCCCGGGTTCGCGCCGGTTTCTATTTAGCGTGGGCCTCTCTGCGAGCGGCATCGATTCCCGGTTTACACCAGCGGTTTCACCATCCGCAGGATGTCACGGCCGAATCCGGCGCGTTCGTAGATCTGGCGCGCGCGTGAGTTGCCATCGAAAACG
>JBDSBK010000304.1:0-10730 GCA_039921645.1 Dokdonella sp. | reverse complement strand
CCGTGGGGCCAGGCGAGGGCACGCGCCTGTGGGGTTACGGTGAACTCAACTACAACCATCCGACGGGGCGGGCGTCCGATACGCAGGCCGACGTGCGCCGTGCGGTCATAGGCTTCAGTCATGCGTTCAACGAAGACACCCACGTCTACGGCGAGCTCGAGTGGGAACACGCGGTCGTCTCGGCCGACGATGCGGGCGAGAGCGAAGTCGAGCAGCTCTATGTCGAGCATCAGCTCAATCCGGCGATCGCGGTGCGTGCGGGTCTGACGCTGATTCCGTTCGGCTTCCTCAACGAACGCCATGAGCCGACCAACTACTACGGCGTCGAGCGCAATTTCGTCGAGACGGCGATCATTCCGTCGACCTGGCGCGAAGGAGGCATTTCGCTGCTCGGCAGCACCGACTTCGGTTTCAACTGGAACGTCGGCGTGACGACGAGCCAGAACCTCAACAACTGGGATCCGACCGACGCCGAGACGCGCGCGTCACCGCTCGGTGCGATCCATCAGGAATTGCAATTGGCGAAGTCGCACGATCCGGCCGTCTATGTGGCCGGCAACTGGCAGGGCATTCCGGGCTTCACCGTTGGTGGGGGCATCTTCACCAGCGGTATCGGCCAAGGGCAGAAGGATTTTCTCGCCAAGGATGCGCGCGTGACGCTCGGCGAGGCGCATGTGCGCTGGCAGCCGGGACCGTTCGATTTGTCGGCACTGTATGCACGCGGTCGCATCACCGACACGGAAGCACTCAACCTGAGTTTCATCGGCAATCCGTATCCGGTACCGAAGGCATTCTGGGGCGGTTACGTGCAGGGTGCGTGGCGCGTTTGGCAGAACGGCGATTCGTCGATCGCACCGTTCCTGCGTTACGAGGAATTCAACACCGCGGCCTCGTTTGCCGAAGTTCCACTTGGACTGGGCGTGCCGAGTGCCGAAACGGAACACGTCGCAACCGTCGGTGTGAACTACTATCTCACTCCGGAAGTCGTGTTCAAGATCGACTATCAGCATTTCAACAATGCCGACGACGACCTTGGTTACGGCAATCGATTCGATCTCGGCGTGGGTTACCAGTTCTGACGATGAAGAAAATGCCGCATGCGCGCTGGCTGGTGCCTGCCGGACTGATCGCCGTGCCGGCGTTCCATACCGCGTACGCGACGCAGTACATGAGCGTCGCCGAAGCGCAGAAAGCCGCGTTCGCCGATGCCGGCGAATTCCGCGAGCGGCCGCCGCTCGACGCTGCCAGCGCAACGGCGCTCGGCGCGCCGGGCTGGTCGCCGCAGATTTTCGAGGCGCGTGCATCGAACCAGCTGCTGGGCTGGCTGATCGTCGATCGCGTCATCGGCAAGGCCGAATTGATCACCTATGCGCTGGCGCTCGATGCCGCCGGCACGGTGAAGTCGCTCGAGATTCTCGACTACCGGGAGACCCACGGTGGCGAGATCCGCATCGCCGCGTGGCGCAAGCAATTCATCGGCAAGAACGCGCAGGCGCCGGTGCATCTGGATCAGGACATCAAGAATATTTCCGGCGCGACGTTGTCGTCGCGCCACGTCACCGAGGGCGTGCACCGACTGCTGCAGCTTCACGAAACCGTGTTGCGTGCGGGCGGATGAAAGGGCCAAGCACGCTCCGACGTTCACGGCCGTGGCTCGGCACGTTCGTCGACATCCGCGTCGACGGGCTCGCGGACGACCTCGCGATGGCGGCAATCGAAACCGCGTTTGCCGAAGTCGCCACGGTGCACCGCCTCATGAGTTTCCACGAAGCGTCCAGCGATCTTTCGCGGCTGCATCGCGACGCGCATCGCGTACCGGTCGCGGTCGATGCGCGTACATACGAGGTGCTGGAGGCTGCGCTGCGGTTCGCCGCGGAGTCGCACGGATGTTTCGATCCGACGATCGCCGCGTGGTTGGTCGACTGGGAACATCTGCCGCGTCCGCTCGATGCAGCGTCGCCGCATCCGCTCGCGAACTGGCGCGATATCGAATTGCTCGGTGACACGCGCGTGCGTTTCAGGCGGCCGCTGTGGCTCGACCTCGGCGGCATCGCCAAGGGTTATGCCGTCGATCGCGCGCTGGCGATGCTGCACGCAAGAGGCGCGTCCGCGGCCTGCGTCAACGCCGGTGGCGATCTGCGCCGATTCGGTGCAATGCCGGAACCGATCGAAGTGCGCCTTTCGACGGCGTCCGGGCAGGCGGCTGCGGTCGTCGAGCTCGGCGATGCGGCGATCGCCAGCAGTGTCGTCGATGCGCGGCGCGTCGGCGTCGCACAGCGCTTACGGTCCAGCCATATCGATGCACGCGATGGGCGCTCGGTGCGCGCGCGTCGCGCTGTCAGCGTGGTCGCCGACAGCTGTCTCGTCGCCGATGCCCTGACCAAGGTCGTACTGGCGGATGCGCGTATCGGCAAGCGCATGCTGCGCCGACACGCGGCCAGTGCGTTCGTTGTCGACGGTGCGCAGGGCGGGCGGCTGCTCGACGACGCATGAAGCATCGTCGCTTTCATTCGCCTCTTCACCCCGCTTCCGGGCGCGCGCGTTTGTCGGCACGTCGCGAAGCGCTGGTCTACATCATCCTGGGCGTTCTGTGGGCGAGCGGCATCGGCTGGCTACTGTTTCACCATTTTCTTGGCCAGACGACGGAGTTCGGCGCACTGCCGCATCCGCTCGAATCCTGGTGGTTGCGCCTGCACGGTGCCGCCGCATTCGCGACGTTGTGGCTGATCGGCTTGCTGTGGGCCATTCATGTCGTCCCCGCATGGAAGGCGCGGCGGCGCGTCAGCGGGATCGTGCTCGGCGCATCGCTCGCATTGCTCGTCGTGAGCGGATACCTCCTCTACTACGCGAGTGGGGACGACGCGCGCGCGGTCATCGCACTCGTTCACTGGATTTTCGGCGTTGCGCTCCCATTGGCGGTGCTGCCGCATGTGTTGCGCGGACGTCGCGCGACGTAATGATGCGATCGCGCCAGGCCGCACTCAGAGACTCACCGGGATTCGCGCGGCACGCAGCGTATATTTGCGATTAAAGATCGCATTGAGAATGATTCGCATTTGTGATTGAATGCGGCTTCTTTAGAGAAGCTGCCGATGCCCAAGACCTTCCAGCGCGCGTTGCTCAGGCGCGTCCTGTTCCGCCTGCACTGGATCGCCGGAATAACCGCCGGCCTGGTATTGGGAGTCGTCGGCTTCACCGGCGGCATCGTGGGTTGTGAAGAAGCCGTCTTGCGATGGCTCAACCCTCCATTGCACGCAGCTGCCGAAAACCGCAGCGTATTGCCGCCCGATCGCTGGGTGACGCTGGCACGTGCCGCGTATCCCGAGTCGAGCGTGCGCAACGTAGCCTGGGCCGGTGCCGGGGAAGCGGTGCGATTGCGCATCGTTCGGGATGGCGGGCGCGGCATCGAGATCGCGCTCGATCCCCACGATGGCAAGGTGCTAGGCGTTCCGCGCGGCACCGAATTCTTCGCGAGCGTCGAACAGCTTCATCGCACGCTCGCAGCGGGTCCGGTCGGCAAGCAGATCGTCGGCGCAAGCACGCTGGCGATGATCGTGATGATCGTGACCGGAATCTATCTGCGTTGGCCGCGCCGAACGCTGTCCGTATCGGCCTGGTTCAAGCCGAACCTTCGCGCACATGGCCGCGGTTTCCTGTGGCAATTGCATGCCGTGGCAGGCACGTGGCTGCTCGCGTTCTATTTATGCGCGGCGTTGACGGGTTTGTGGTGGTCGTACGATTTCTATCGCAGTGCCGTGAATGCGATCGCAGGTGTGCCGACGCCGACGAAGCGCCCGCCTCCAGCGACCTTGGACAAGAACGCGCCCGGCCTCTCGGTCGATCGCGCCTGGAGCGCATTCCTCGCAGCCGTTCCCGATGCAACGCTGGCATCGTTTTCGCCGTCCGCAAAAGCCGACGCGCCGCTGGAAATCCGCTATCAGACGTCGTCGAGCGAGCATGATCGCGCGTGGAACACGATCAAGGTCGACCTTCAGAGTGGCGAGGTCGTCGCCAACGAATCGTATTCGGATCAGCCGCGCGGACGTCGCTTCGTCGCGGCGTTGTTTCCGCTTCATTCGGGCAGTTTTTTTGGCGTCGGCGGACGCACGCTGATGGCGATCGCCGCGCTGCTGATGCCGTTTTTCTCGATTACCGGCTTGTGGCTGTGGCTGCTGCGCCGACGCAACGACGCCTTGCGCAATCGAATGGCCGCGGTCGCTCCACGCATACCGCAGCAACCGGACACGTGTGCAGGCTGAGCCCCGCACCCGATACGTTTTTCAATGAAGGAACGCACCATGACGTCCACCCCGTTCATCACCACGAGCCACGCAACGCCCAAGCGTCTGCTAGCCACTGCAATCGGCACTGCATTCGTTTCGTCGGTCGTTCCCGCGCTCGCGGAGAGCGGTGCGTCCGATATGTCAGCCGATGCGAATGCGGCGCCCGATAGTGCCGATGCCCGCGACACGGCCCAACTCGAAAGCGTGACCGTCGAAGGCCATGCCGCGCTGCAGGGCTCGTCGTCGAAACTCACCGCGCCGCTGCTGGATACACCGCAACAGATCACGATCGTTCCGCAGAAAGTCATCAGCGAACAGAACCTGCTGAACCTGCGCGACATCCTGAGCACCTTGCCCGGCATCACGTTCGGCGCGGGCGAGGGTGGCGGCGGCTACGGCGACAGCATCAACCTGCGCGGCTTCACCGGCAGCAACGACCTCACCGTCGATGGCGTGCGTGACAGCGCGCAGTACACGCGCTCGGATCCTTTCGACCTTGATCGTGTCGAACTCGTCAATGGCGCCAACTCTGCCTACTCCGGATCCGGGTCCGTCGGTGGCTCGGTCAATCTCGTCAGCAAGACGCCGCACGTGGGTGACCGCACGATGATCAGCGCCGGCGCCGGCACGGACGGTTACGAGCGCGTGACGGTGGATGCGAACCAGCAGGTCGGCGACACCACGGCGTTGCGCTTGAACGTGATGGCGCACGAGAACGATGTGCCGGGACGCGATGTCGAGAACTTCCAGCGTTGGGGTATCGCGCCGTCGATCGCAATCGGCCTTGGCACGGATACGTCGATCACCTTGAGCTACTTCCACCAGCATGACGACAACGTGCCGCAATACGGCGTGCCGACTTTCAAGGGTGACATCCTGCAGGGTGTCGATCGCGAGGCTTATTACGGGTACCGCAATTTCGATACGCAGCAGATCCGTGCGGACGCGTTGACCAGCGTGATCCAGCACAACTTCAGCAACGATTTCTCGTTGCACAACCTGACGCGTGCGCAGAAGGTTACCCAGTTTTCGCTCGTCGACCCGCCGCAGGGTACGTTCTGTCTGCCCGACAATCTGACCCCGGCGGGCACCCCATGCACGCTCAATCCCGGCACCATTCTCGAGATCGTCGTGCCGCCGGATATGTATATGCCGAGCGGGCCGCGCGGCAACATCCGCGACACCACCAACAAGATCCTCCACAGCCAGACCGATCTGACGGGGAATTTCAACACCGGCGCCATCGCACATACGCTGGTCACGGGCGTCTCGCTGTCGCATGAGAGCTACAGCCTCGAAGGCGGCAGCCAATACCGCAATGCGGATGGCACCAATCCGTACGCAGCGCCCGGCTATTTTCCGTTCACGCCGATCGGCGATCCGGATTCGTTCTTCACCGGCGCGAGTCATCGCGCGCTGACGTCGAAAGTGGAGGGCGATCTCGACAACGCCGCCGCCTACGCATTCGACAACCTCAAGTTCGGCGATCACTGGCAGTTGAATGTCGGCGCGCGTCTGGAACGCAATGATGCCGATGCGACGACGGCCATCGTGAAGCTGTACACGGCGCCGACCGTCGCTGTACCGAACCCCGACAACACCAACATCGGCCACGTCACCGGCGCGAATGTGCCGGCGAACAACAGCGACAGCCTTTTCTCGTACCGCGCAGGGCTGGTCTACAAGCCGGCCGACAATGCGAGCGTGTACGTGGCCTACAGCAACTCCAGGACGCCGTCGGGCGCATCGGTGAACGGCTCGTGCACGGCCACCAGCACGACTGGCACGGCCAATTGCGATGTCGATCCGGAAACCGCGATCAACGTCGAGCTGGGCGCGAAATGGGATCTGTTCGACGGCCGCCTGTCACTGACCGGTTCGGTATTCCGCAACGATCGCCAGAACTATCGCGTCGCCGATCCGGGCAATCCGGACAATCCTGCAGGCCAGCAAACCCTCGATGGTCGCGCACGCGTCGATGGCGTCCTGCTCGGCGCGAGCGGCAACCTGACCGAGCACTGGGCGTTGTACGCGAACTACTCGCATCTCAAGAGCAAAGTGCTGCAGGGCGCGTCGAACTTTGTTGCCGATGCCGGGCACGACTATACCAACGGCGATCCGCTGTTGAGCACGCCGGAGAACGCGCTGAGTCTGTGGACGACGGTCGACATTTCGCAGGCCTGGCAAGTCGGCTATGGCGCGACGTATGTGAGCAGCTATGCCGTCAGCCAGCATTCGGTGACGAATCCGAACGGCGCATTGAACATGGTCGACAGCTACCTGACGCAGCGTGCGATGGTCAGCTACAGGATCAACCGTAACCTCGGCCTGCAGCTCAACGTCAACAACCTGTTCGACGAGAAATACCTCACGCGCGTGCGCACGTCCGGCGATATCGCCTGGGGCACGCCCGGCGATGCGCGTTCCGCCGTTCTCACGGCCACGTACGCGTTCTAGGCAAACGGAAGTTTGCGAGCCGATCGATGACGGTCGGCGCGCATCTCCCGAAGGAAACGATCGATGTTGTTGCATGTCGCCAACGTTCTCGCGTCTGAGCAGGTCAGCCATTGCCGCAATGCGCTGCAATCGGCGGAGTGGACGGACGGACGTGTCACCGCCGGCCATCAGTCGGCCACAGCGAAACGCAACCGGCAGCTTGCGGAGGATGCGCCGCTCGCGCGTGAACTCGGTGCGCTCGTGCTCGATGCTCTCGGCAGCAATCCGACCTTCTTCGCCGGCGCGTTGCCACGTCGCATCTATCCGCCGCTGTTCAACCGCTACGAAGGCGGCGAGTCGTTCGGTTTCCACGTCGACAACGCGGTGCGCTACGACCGCTCGCGCGGCGAAGCGCAGCCGTTGCGAACGGACCTTTCCGCGACGCTGTTCCTCAGCGAACCGGACGAGTACGACGGTGGCGAACTCGTGATCGAAGACAGCTTCGGCACGCACAACGTGAAGTTGCCGGCGGGCGACCTCGTGCTCTATCCAGGCAGCAGCCTGCATCAGGTGACGCCGGTCACGCGTGGCGCACGCGTTGCCGCGTTCTTCTGGATCCAGAGCCTGGTGCGATCGGATGCGCACCGTCGCATGCTGTTCGATCTCGATGTCTCGATCCAGCAGCTGACGCAGAAGCTGCCCGACGCGCCCGAGATCGTGCGACTCACCGGCGTCTATCACAACCTGTTGCGTGAATGGTCCGATGTCTGAGCGTGGCACTTCAACGACGGAGAGCAGCGGGCCCCGGCATTCGACGATGCTGACTGGAAGCGAAGCGGCGGATGCGGGCTCAGCGTTTCAGCATGTGCGCGCTGCCGCACATGCCGGCGATATCGAAGCGCAGGCGCTCTACGCACAACTGCTCGGCGAAGGGCGCGGTGTCGCCGAAGACGCCTGCGAAGCACTGCACTGGTTTGCGCTCGCCGCCAACAGCGGGCACGCGGGCGCGATGAACATGCTCGGTCGTTGCCACGAGCTTGGACGCGGCACGGTAGTGAACCTGGAACTTGCCGCGATCTGGTATCGCAAGGCCGCAGCGAATGGTCTCGACTGGGGCATGTACAACCTTGCGCAACTGCTTGCTGCCGGACGCGGTGTAGGGCGTGATCGCGCCCGCGCGTTTGCTCTGTATCGGCGTGCCGCCGATCTCGGGCACGCAAAGTCGATGAACCTGACCGGCCGATACTACGAAGAAGGCTGGGAAGTAGCAGCGGATGCCGAGCTTGCGGCCGCGTGGTATCGCCGCTCGGCATTTGGCGGCGATTTCCGTGGGCAGACCAGCTACGCCTCGATTCTTGCCCAGCGCGGCGACATCGAAGCCGCGGCGAACTGGTTGCAGTGCGCGGCGGAAACGGCGACGCCGGCGTTCCTGCAGAAACTCGCGATCGATCTTGGAAATTCGGCGCATGCACCGCTGCGCGAGGTCGCTGCGCGCATGCGTGATCGAACAGGCCCGCAGTGACTCGGCGGTCAGCCGACCGTTGCCGCGACGAATTTGACCAGCACCAGTTCACCCCCGCCGTCGAGCACGACGCGCGTCCCATCGCCACTGCGGAAGTCGATCAACAAGGAACTGCCGGTTTCCAGCGCGAACGTCCGGTCGCCGCTGCGTGCCTGCGCATGGCCGCTGAACACATGCACGACCCACTCGGCGCCCGTTTCCGGGAAGATCACCATCGGACCGACCAGTGGTCGCGCGATCACGTCGGCATGCACCGCATCGCGACTCGCCATCACGTTGAAATCGCGCGTGGTTCCGGCCAGCAGGCGGCATTCGACCTTCGACTCGCCGTCGAAATGCACGCGCTCGAAGCGCCGCGTCATTCGTATCGGCTCGGCATCGTCGATATCGAGTTCGATGCCGTTGCCTTCGAGCAGCAGCAGGTCGCGCGCGATGCCGGGAAAACTCGAAAAGGGACCGTCGCTCTCGATTTCGGCAATGCTGATGCGCCAATGGAAGTCCTCGTTGCCGCCCTTGGTGCTGCGTGCGATTTCGGTCGTCCAGCCGCCGTCATTCTTCCAGCGCGCGCGTCGACAGTCCGTCGCGGCAATCAGGCGGATCTCGCTCATGCCGTGCCACCGCGCAACATCACGACGGCCGCATGCGCGGCGTTGGGTGCAAGTACGCCGCCGCAGAGGCTGAGCGTGAAACCGAAGCCCGATCGCAACATCAGCGGAAGCGCGATGAGCAGCACCAAGGAAGGCGCGGCCAACCAGAGAATATCGTTCGCGAACGTGACGATTTGCAGCGAGTCCTGC
The DNA here is from genome assembly GCA_039921645.1 of Dokdonella sp. GTDB lineage: Bacteria > Pseudomonadota > Gammaproteobacteria > Xanthomonadales > Rhodanobacteraceae > Dokdonella_A. The sequence goes on along the minus strand of JBDSBK010000304.1, from coordinate 1,692 downwards.
GCATCACGCCATAACCGGATGATCGCGAACAGCGATGTCAGCGGCAGCGAAACGAGAACGGCGTCGACCAGCATCGAGCGCCGAGCAGGTTCGGATGCGCCGGTAATCGGCAAGGCGGAATTGAAGGTCTTGAGGACAAACCGCGTCATCTCCGCTACTCCTGATCGATCGGATGTCGATCGACGATGATGATGATGGACGCGGCCGATCGATGCGGCCTGTGGTGAAATTCTCACACGTCGCACGTGCATGATGCCGCTATTTCCGCAAGGGCTCAGGCTAAGCCACGGATTCCGGCGGCGAGTAGATGTAGACCAGGGTCGCATGACCGAGAAAGTCGATCGTGGTCGCCTGGCGCCCGGCGAGACGCCGCGCGACGCGTTCCGAAGCGCTATTTTCTGCACGGATCAGGCTGATCGCCCGTGGTGAGCCCAGTTTGTCGAACGCGAAACCGAGCGCGGCACGCGCAGCTTCGGTCGCGTAACCCTGACCGCGTTGTCCGGGCATCAGCATCCAGCCCAGTTCGAGGTCGGGCCAGCCTTCCGGGTGATGCAAGCCGACGCGGCCGACGAATTCGCCGCTGTCCTTGAGCTCGACTGCCCACATGCCATAGCCGCGCAATGCCCAGTGCCCGAGCAGCATCGCCATCGAGCGCCAGGCATTCATGCGATCGAGCGGTTCGCCGTCACCGACGAAACGCGTGCTGCTTTCGTCGGACAGCATCGAGGCGTAGGCCTCGAAATGACGGTCGCCGAGCGACGTCAGGCGCAGCCGTGAGGTCTCGATTTGCGGAATTTCGATCATGGAGGCAGGAAATCAGGCGAGTAGCGCGGCGAGCGCGGTCGTTGACGCGCGCAGGCTTTCCTTCCATGTGAAGCCGATGATGGGATCGCCACTGATCGAGTCGCGGAAGTCCTCTTCCTGACCCGGGGCAAGCAGATGTCGGTAGTCGACGGTTATTTCCGTGCCGCGTGCGAGGTCAATCGCGGCGAATACGAAACCGAGGTGCCATAGCGCACTCGGCACGAACGCATGATTGATGTAGCACTCATCCGGCCACTCCGGCGTGACTGTGTAGCGATCCTCGAACCAGCGCACCGTCGCGGACAGGAGCTTGTCGGCATCCGGCAGGGCGAGGATGTCCTCGAAGGTGTAGACGCGCGGAATCGCGTCCGGCGCGGTGATCAGACGGCCGCGCGCGATCGGCTCGTCGAGGAACAAGCCTTGCCCGGCGCCCGCAATCAAGGACGGGCCGATATGGTATTGGGGGAGGATCATGCGTATGGACCGCCTGCGGCGGGCGGCGAGTCTAGCACGCTTGATCCGCACGGCCAGTCGTGACGGCGCTGCCCGGATGGCTGTACGGCACTGAGGCTGGGTTGATCCGGATCGACGCCGCGATCTCGGGGCTGGCTCGCCTTGAACGGATGCGGCACCGTCAGCAACGGCGCGCATCCGCCAATGATCCAACTGCGGACCTCCGGAAAACTACTGCGCCGCGAGCGGCTTTCCTGTGCCTGCGGGCGCTCCGGCGTCGGCCTTCGCGTCAACGATGACAATCGCATCGCGGTTCGCCGCGATGGTCTTCGCGCCGATGCCCTTGACCTTGGCTAATTCCTCCACGGTCCTGAACGGGCCATTCGTGGCGCGATACGCGACGATCGCTTCGGCCTTGACCAGGCCGACGCCATT
>JBDSBK010000303.1:0-12273 GCA_039921645.1 Dokdonella sp. | reverse complement strand
CCACCGCGTTTCGCCTGCGTTCCGGCGAGGAGATGCTCGGCAATGCCGACCTCGAATTCGCGAACGCATCGCGACTGCGCGAATTCCGCATCGAGTCCGGCGCGCCGTTGGCCGCAGCGCCACATCTGAGTCTCGGTTTTCGCCCGGATGGCTTCGTGTTCCTCGCCGAGGGTGCGGGACCTTACACGCTCGCGGTCGGCAGCGTTCGCGCGCAACATGCGAGCTATCCGGTCGAAGCCGCGCTCGCGAGCCTGCGCTCGAAACTCGGCAAGGATTGGCAGCCGCCGCTGGCGACGCTGGGAGCCGCGAAGGAAAGTGCGGGGGCGGCTGCGCTGAAGCCCGCTCCGATGCCGATTCCATGGAGTCGCTGGCTGCTCTGGGGAGTATTGATCGGGGGTGCGGGGTTGGTCGCGGCGTTTTCGCTGAGCCTGCTGCGCGGATCGAGTAATACGAGGGGGTCCTAGGTTACCCATATGGACCCAAAGCTGAAGAAATGGCTTCGCTGGTTTGACGTTATAAAAAGTGAACTTGAGGACTTGGTTGTCGCGAAATATACTTTTCGAGAAGTACAGCTCCTCATTGAAGAGAACTCGCGTCTACACAAGCCAGGTTCCTTCTATGACTATTTTGCTCAAACCTATGTGTCGCATGTCGTTATCGGCTTGCGCCGCCAAATAAAGTCAGATGCCCAAGGCATTTCAATGGCACGCCTTTTTGAAGAAATGATTGATTTTCCAAAAACGCTCAGCCGAAAATACTATGTCGGCCTCTACAAAGACACATCGGTCGAAGTATATGCCGATGAAGACTTCAATAAGTTCTCAGCCCCCGGCTGACCGCACATCGACGCAGCGCTCGTTGCGGCAGATCTCGCAAGATTGAAGGCCGCTTGCTCACGATGTGAAGACTTCGCCGATAAGCGAGTTGCGCACCGCGATACATGCGAGCCCATACAGCTCCCGACGTTTAGTGAAGTTGACAAGTGTATTGATCTGCTCGATCAGTTGTGCGTTCGCTATTACCTGCTGTTCCATGCGTCTGGCATGGAAAGCCTACTGCCCACTTGGCAGTACGACTGGAAGGCAATCTTCCGCGAACCTTGGATTCCTCCGATCGATTGAGAATTTTACAATGTCGTTGAGGAATCGCTTGATGACAAGCATCGGCCATTGATCCAAAAACTCGCTCTCGCGAACAAATTTCCCGCGATACCCGATAACTATGACCTCACGCTCGGAGGCGGATGCCGCTGTGACTGCGGAGGCATCCGCTATCGCATTGCCACGATACCGCCATAGTTCGAAGGCAGTTGATTCTCGCGCGGACCGACTTTCGGCTGGGGCAATGCGTGAATCGCGAATTTGATCACTTTCACCACCATCCCCACCCAACCCTCCCCTTGAAGGGGAGGGCTTGTCCTCGCTGCGGCACACCGACTCAGGAGCGACCCTCTAGCCAGCATCTTCTCGCGCACCCAGCGCCGCGCAATACAACGCCAGCAGCCACCAGAACAACAAACCCCACCACGCTGAATAGAACGCGAGATGCGTGTTGATCGGAAAGCACATGGCGATCAGGGCAAGCCCGGGCGCGAGTGCGCGCGCGCGCGCATGCTCATCCGCTCGCGCCCACGCGCGTAACGCGAACCAGGTGCCAAGCAGCCACAATGCGAGGCCGACGCCACCGGTCTCGCTGAGTATTTCGAGCACGATCTGATGCGCGTGCGAAGCGCCGGTATCGCTGGCCGTATCGACGAAGCGATCGTGCTCGGCGGCGTAGTGCGGATACGCGTATCGAAAACCACGCGCACCAACGCCCGTCAGCGGATGCGCTTCGCTCATCGTGATCGCAGTCCGCCAGATGCTGAGACGCCCCGCCGACGCATCGTCGAGCGCGGCCTCGGTACCGTTCAATGCCAGCAGGCTGCGTTCGATCCGCGCGCCGAAGCGTGCGGAGTCGTGCCACGCGAACGCCGCAATGGCGCCAATGCCGAGCGCGAATGCAGCGAGCACGGCAATGAAGCGGCTCGAGTCACGCGTCTCGCGCCAGGCGACGACAACCCCGACCAATGCGTACGAGACCCATGCCGCACGCGAACCTGCGAGCAGGATCGGAGCTGCAAGGAATACGAAAGCGAGCGCAAGGCCACGCCATCCGAAGCGCGCACGCGCGGCCAGCAGCACGAATGGCGACAACACCGCGAGCACCGGTCCGAACTTGAGATTGCCAGCGCCGAAGATGCCGGAGATGCGTTCCGTCTCGGCAGCGCCACCGAGGCTGAACCCGGTTGCCATCTGCACGTACGCATCGAGTGCCCACAGCGCGACGACCACGGCAATCGCAGCCGTCAGCGCCGGCCAACGCGCGGCGTCGCGCAAGGCCCACACCGCGAACAGCGCGAACGGCAGGAAGCGCAGCGTGGTGGCGACCGTTGACCATGTCTTCGCCGGTTCGATCGCGGCGAATCCGGACAACGCGGCCGGGAACCAGTAGCAAGCGAACAACACTGCCGCAAGCTTCATGGCGTCGCCGCGCAGCGTGGTCGCGCCACGCGCAAGCAGGATCAAAGCGCAGATGGCCGCGCAGGCAAGCGGCAGCTCCGAACTGCGTCCAAGGGGCAGCAGCACGAGCACGGCGAGCACGAGCAGCACAGGCCACAGGGATTTGATGGCGGCGGTATTCATCGGCGCATGCATTTTCGCTGATCCGGCGATGGGAATGCGCGTCGGCGCTGTCGTGAAAATCGTTGTCGGAGCCGAGCCGGATCAAGTCGCGGGAGGCGTGAAGCGATGGCGTTCGTGCGGCCGTCAGCCGCGCGTGATCTCGTCATACAAGGCGAGCCCCGAGGCCTGCATGTCGGCAAGTCGATATCGCTGCAACGGCGAAATCGCGGGTGCCGCGCGCAGCAGCTCGGCCGCACGCTCGGCAAGGCGGCGATGGTCACCCGGCGGCACACGGCCGGCCGGATAAAGGTCGCCGAGCAATTCGCCGACGCCGCCATGGTCGTAGCCCAACACCGGCCGGCACAAGGATAAAGCCTCTACAACCGTACGCCCGAAGGATTCCGGCTTGTTCGACAACTGCAGTACCAGCGAGGAAATTGCATAGACATCGCGCGCGTCGTTGCGCTGCGCGCTGATCACGACCCAATCGGCGACGCCGCGTTCGGCCGCAAGGCGCTCCAGTTCCACCATGTAGGCTTCGCGCCCGGGCTGACGCGCGCCGAGCAGCAGCAAGCGCGTCGCAATGCCGCGCTCCTTCAGTTCGGCAATGAGTTCGATCGCGTCGGCATGACCCTTGAGCCGAGTGCCGCGACCGGAAAGCGTGAGCAACGGTGCGCCATCGAGCTGCGCGAACTCGGCGAAAAACCACTCGCGCCAGGAATTGTCGGGTTGGTAGCCGTACGGAAACTCGTCCGGATCGACCCCACGCGGGATCACGACCAGCTTGGCCGGATCGGTGCTCGGGTAGTTGCGCAGCAGGTAGTCGCGCACCGTATTCGACACGCAGATCACGCGTTCGCCGCGCGCCATGATCGAGCTGTACCAGCCGGGACGGTTGAGACCATGCGCGGTCGTGACGAAATGCGGGCGCGGCGACAATCCGCGCAACGCAAGCCAGCCAAGCCAGGCCGGCATGCGCGAGCGTGCATGCACGATGTCGACGCGTTCACGTTTGAACAGCGCGCGCAGTTTCGGTACCTGGAGGAGGCTGCGCACGGACTTGGCGCCGATCGGCATAACGATGTGCTCGCTGCCCTCTTCAAGCAGGCGCGGCACCATTTGCCCGCCAGCGGACACCACGATGGAACGATGCCCGGCAGCCACGAGGGCGCGCCCGATCTCGAGTGCCGACCGCTCGGCACCGCCCGCGTCGAGCGCGGGTATCAGCTGAACGATGGTCAGACGTCGCCCACTCATGCGTCGATCAGGCCACCAGATCGAATTCGGCGCCGCAATACGGACACTTGGCGTGGCCGGCCTGTTCGGCGATCGGCAAGTACACCTTCGGATGCGAATTCCACAGCGACATCGCCGGCATCGGGCAGCTCAACGGCAGGTCCGCCGGACCTACCTCGTAGCGGTTCTGGGCATTGGCGGGAATACGCGTTTCGGCCGCGGGATTGGGTCGCGACATGGCAGGCTCCATCGACGAGTCGGCCAGTTTACCAGCACGACGCGTGCCAACTGCGTCACATTGTTTGCGTGACCGTCTTCACGCCTCGCGCGAGACCCGATCGTACCGCGTCGCTTCGCCTTCTGACCTAGAATGCCGAAGTTGCACTACCTAAACCAAACCGGGAGGGAAACGTGGATATCAACAAGCTGATCGCGCGAGTCAAGGCCATCCTGCTGACACCGAAGACCGAATGGCCCGTCATCGCCAACGAGCAGACGACGGTTGCCGACCTGTACAAGAACTACATCGTGATCCTCGCTGCGATTCCCGCTATCGCGGGTTTCATCAAGGGCAGCCTGATCGGATACAGCATGTTCGGCGTCCACGTTCGAGCGCCGATCGGTGCCGGCATCACGTCGGCGATCGTCAGCTATGCACTCGCACTGGCACTTTGTTACGTGATGGCGATGATCATCGACGCGCTTGCGCCGACCTTCGGCGGCGAAAAGAACCAGGTGCAGGCGCTCAAGGCCATCGCGTATTCATACACCGCGAGCTGGGTCGCCAGCATCGGCCTGATCGTGCCTGGCATCGGCTGGCTGATCGCGCTCGCCGGCGGTATCTACGGTATCTATCTTCTGTATCTCGGTCTGCCGCCGACCATGAAGGCGCCACAGGAAAAAGCCGGTGGCTACACGGCCGTCAGCATCATCATTGCGATCGTACTCGGATGGATCATCGCCCTCGTAGTCGCCGGCATTGCGGGCACCGGCGCGATGATGAGCGGCGGCCTCAGCGGCGCGAACCTGGGCGGCAGCAACAGCGAAGTGACGATCGACAAGGACAGCTCGCTCGGCAAGCTCGACGCCTGGAGCAAGCAGGTCACCGAGGCCGGCAAGCAAATGGAATCGGCGCAGAAGTCAGGCGACGCCGAAGCCACGGGCAAGGCGCTCGGCGCGGTCATGGGGGCGGCGATGGGCGGCGGCGACCAGGTCGAGGCGCTCGCGCCCGATATGTTGAAGCCGTTCGTTCCGGAGACCCTCGGCGGCCTCAAGCGCACGGATTTTTCGGCCGAGCGCAACGGCGCGATGGGCATGCAGATCTCGGAAGCGCACGCGAGCTATTCCGATGGCGCCAACCGTTCGCTGCGCCTTGAAGTCACCGACATGGGTACGGCCAAGGGCCTGATGGCGATGGCCGGCTGGGCCGCGATCGACTCGAGCAAGGAAACCGACCACGGTTACGACAAGACCTACAAGCAGGACGGTCGCATCGTCCACGAGGAATGGGACAGCCAGGACAAGCGCGGCGAATACGGCATCGTGCTTGGCGATCGTTTCTCGGTGAAAGTATCCGGCAATGCCGACAGCATCAATGACATCAAGGCAGCCGTCGCCAGCATCAATCTCGCCGGCCTCGAGGCGCTGAAGAGCCAGGGCGTCAAGAAAGGCTGAGCCGGGAATTCGAGCCCCGGCCATTGTGGGAGCGGCTTCAGCCGCGATGCTCTTGGTCTTGCACAGGCGTCGCGGCTGAAGCCGCTCCCACAATGGCATCGCTTTTCCAGAGCCCTCCCCTTCAAGGGGAGGGTTGGGTGGGGATGGTATTCAACGCGTCGCGGCTGAACGCACGCCCACGTCAGCCCTTGGACTGCGGCTTCAGGCTCTCGGCATACGCCTTCGCGTCGATCGCCTCGGTCGTGATGTGGATCTTGATGTCGTCGCTGACGTTCGGCACGTACTTGGCGATGCCGAAGTCCGAGCGCTTGATCGTGGTGCTCGCGTCGAAACCCGCCGCTGCCGCCTTGCGCATCGGATGTTCACCGACATGGTTCACGGTCACGTCGAGCACGACCGGCTTGGTCACGCCATGCAAGGTCAGGTCACCCGTCACCTTGAGGTGATCGGCAGCGCCCTTCTCGACCTTGGTGCTCTTGAAGGTCGCATTCGCGAACTTCGCCGCATCGAAGAAATCGGGCGACTGCAGGTGCTCGTTGAGTTTCGCGACGTTGCTGTTGATGCTCGCGATCGGAATCGTGACGTTGAGGCTGGCCTTCGTCGGGTTGGCCTGATCGTATTCGAGCGAACCCTCAACCGTGCCGAACTGGGCGGTCGGGTTCGAAAAGCCGAAATGGTTCCAGCTGAAGAGGACCTGGGTGTGGCCGGGATCAAGGGTGTAACTGCCGGCGAATGCGGGCGCGGAAGCGAGCGCGAGCGCGGTGACAAGAGCAATGCGACGAATCATGGAAGATCTCCTCGTGATGAATGGAAGAATGCAATTAAACCTGCGTGTCGCGAAATCGCTTGTGAATGCGTTGTCTTCCCGCTAGCCGATTTGCGCTGGCGCAGCTGTGAGCCCTAACTTTTCACTTCGAAAGGATGTGGCAATGCAGTCATCGCCACAAGGCTCGCCGTCGGGAAACATTGTTTCCTCACGGATAACGATCGAGGCGTGTCGCGGCATCGGCTTGCCTGCATTACGCTGCGACCATGAACGCACCCCCTATCGCCACCTGCTGGGCAATCAGCGATGGCGCCGCTGGCAACGAACGCCAGGCGGTCGCTCTCTCACGCGCGCTCGGTCTCGCTCCTCGCATCCTGCGCATTCGGGTGCGCGAGCCATGGAACGTATTTGCACCTCACCTGACGCCCGGTGCGCATGCGGCGATTCGCGATGAGCAGGGCAATCTCCTCGTCGCGCCTTGGCCCGACATCGTGATCGGCTGCGGCCGGCGTGCGGCGCTGGTCACGCGTCTGCTGCGTCGCTGGAGCGAAGCGCGCTGCTTCACGGTGCAGATCCTCGACCCGCGCATCGACAGCGGCGCGTACGATGTCGTCGTCTCGCCCCAGCACGATCGGGTCAGCGGAACGAATGTGCTGCACAGCATCGGTGCGCTGAACGCCGTCGATCGCGACTGGCTCGGCAACGCGCGCACGCGTTTCACACGCTTTGCCGCATTGCCGTCGCCGCGCACGACAGTGCTGATCGGTGGGTCGAATCGTGCACAGCGACTCGACGACGCGTATTTCGATGCGCTGCTCGATCGCCTCGGCGCACGCCACGCGACCGACGGTGGCAGCTTCCTGGTCAGTGTGTCGCGCCGCACGCCGCCAGCGACAACGGCACGGCTGCGTGATGCATTCGCACGTTTCCCCGGCGTGTTCTGGAGCGGCAGCGAGGACGGCGAAAACCCTTATGCGGGTTTCCTCGCCTGGGCCGAGCGTATCGTGGTCACGCCCGATTCGGTCAACATGCTGAGCGAGGCGAGTGCAACCGGCAAACCGCTCTACACGTTCGCGCCGCGGCCGATTGTCGGCAAGCTCGCTGCATTCCATGCCGAACTGCGCGCGAGTGGCCGCCTGCGCCTGCTCGACGGCGATGCACATCCGCCACAACCCGAACCGCTCGCGGAAACCGCGGCCATTGCCGAGCTGGTGCAGCAACGCTGGCGCACGTTCGTCCACGGCTGACGCGACGCGCAAACTCAGCGGCGAACCGCACGATACTTTCGGCCCGGTTGCAGACGCCCCATTTCCCCTAGCATCGCCGGATCATTCCATGGGGATCGATCATGTTCGCGTTCCGTCTTGCCGCGCTTGCGGCTGCCCTGGTTGTGCTGCCCGCGTTTGCCGCGGACAAGAAAGACGACAAGCCCAAATGGGACATCAACGCCGCGCACGGGCCGACCAGGACGATCAAGTTCAGCACAGACGAAGGCACCTGGATCGATCTCGACGTCAGCCCCGACGGACGCACGATCGTGTTCGACCTGCTCGGCGACCTGTATCTGCTTCCGATCGAAGGCGGCGTCGCGAAACGCCTCACCTCGGGACCGCAGTTCGACGTGCAGCCGCGTTTCTCGCCCGACGGGCGCGAGATCGCGTTCACCTCCGATCGCGGCGGCGGCAACAATCTCTGGCGCATGCCGGTCGCGGGTGGAACGCCGACCCAGGTGACCAAGGAGGAATTTCGCCTGCTCAACAATCCGGTGTGGACACCGGACGGCCAGTACCTGATCGGGCGCAAGCATTTCACCGGCGAACGTTCGCTCGGCGCGGGCGAGCTGTGGATGTATCACCGCAGCGGCGGCGCCGGCCTGCAGCTGACCAAGCAGAAGAACGATCAACAGGATCTCGGCGAACCCGCCGTCAGCCCGGACGGTCGCTACGTTTATTACTCGGAGGATGTAAGCCCCGGCCCCACCTTCCAGTACAACAAGAACCCGCACGGCGTGATCTATGCGATCAAGCGCCTCGATCGCCAGACCGGCGATACCGACACCATCGTCTCGACGCCCGGTGGCGCCGTGCGGCCGCAACCGTCGCCGGATGGAAAATCGCTGGCCTTCGTCAAGCGCATGCGCGAGAAGAGCGTACTGCACTTGGTCGACCTCGACAGCGGCGACGTGCATCCGGTGTGGGACGGTCTCTCGCACGACCTGCAGGAAGCCTGGGCGATCTTCGGCCCGTACGCGAATTTTGCGTGGACGCCGGACTCGAAGAACATCGTGATCTGGGCGCAAGGCAAACTCTGGCGCGTCGACACGGCCAACGGCAAGCCGACGCAGATTCCATTCCACGCCGACATCGATCAGGTCGTCGCGCAGCCACTGCGTTTCGAACACACGATCGAGTCGGGCAATTTCGAGCCGAAGATGATCCGCGATGTCGCAACGAGTCCGGATGGCCGCACGCTGGTCTTCCATGCGGTCGGACATTTGTGGACGAAGGCGTTGCCGGGCGGCGCGCCGGCGCGTCTCGACAATGACACGACGCATGCGCAGTACCAGCCGTCTTTCCGGGCGGACGGCCAGAAGCTCCTCTACACGACATGGTCCGATGCCGAACAGGGCGCGATCATGGAACGCGACCTCGCCAGCGGGCAGACGCGCAAGATCACGACAAAGCCGGGGTTCTACTACGGTGCCGCGTATTCGCGCGACGGCGCCCATGTCGTCTACGCGAAGACCGCTGGCAACTCGATCAACGGCAACCTCAACGCGGGCGAGACCGGCATCTATCGCATGCCCGTGTCAGGCGGCGAAGCGAAGCGCCTGTCGAAGGAAGGTTCCGGTCCGCAACTCTCCGCTGACGGCAAACGCGTGTATTTCCTCAGCGGCGATGGCCTGAAAAAGAAATTGAAGAGCATCGGCGTGAATGGCGAGGATCCGCGCGACGTGTTCGACCTCAAGTACACCGACTTCGTCAGCCTGAGTCCGGACGGCCAGTGGGTCGCGTTCACCGAATTGTTCAACGCCTACGTCGCGCCACTGCCTCAAACCGGCGGAGCGATCGAGCTGTCGAAAGACACCAAGGCGATTCCGGTGACCAAGGTCAGCGCGGATGTCGGCTCCTACCTGCATTGGTCGGCGGATTCGAAATCGCTGCACTGGATGGTCGGCCGCGCGTACCACACACGCGACGTGAAAGACGCGTTCGCATTCGTGCCCGGCGCGCCCAAGGATCTGCCGAAACCCGGCAGCGACACCGGCATCGACGTCGGCCTCAGCATCGCGATGGACAAGTCCACCGACACCTTCGCGTTCACCGGCGCACGCATCGTCACGATGAAGGACGCCGATTCGGGCAAGCAGGAGATCATCGAGAACGGCACGCTGATCGTCGAAGGCGATGCGATCAAGGCGGTCGGCGCGAGCGGCACCATCGCAATCCCGCCGAACGCGAAGGTCGTCGACGTCGCGGGCAAGACGATCGCGCCCGGCTACGTCGACGCGCATGCGCACGCAAGCCACTTCTTCAGTGGCGTCGTGCCGCAGGCGAACTGGACCTACTACGCGAACCTCGCATTCGGCATCACCACGATGCACGATCCGTCGGCGACAACCGAGACGGTGTTTTCCGAAGCGGAACTGGTCAAGGCCGGCGACCTCGTCGGTCCGCGCGTGTTCTCGACCGGCACGATCCTGTACGGCGCCGACGGCGACTTCAAGGCGGTCGTCGATTCGCTCGACGATGCACGCGCGCATCTGCGCCGCATGAAGGCGAACGGTGCGTTCAGCGTTAAGAGCTACAACCAGCCGCGCCGCGAACAGCACCAGCAGATCAACCAGGCCGCGCGCGAACTGGGCATGCTCGTGGTCGAGGAAGGAGGGTCCACGCTCAACCACAACCTGCCGATGATTCTCGATGGCGTCACCAACATCGAACACAATCTGCCGGTCGCGCCGTTGTACGGCGACATCGTCAACCTGTGGAAGCAGACCGACGTGCGCAATACGCCGACGCTCGTCGTCGTCTACGGCGGACTCTCCGGCGAAAACTACTGGTACGAGCACGACAGCGTGTGGGAGGACAAGAAGCTCAACCGCTTCTTCCCGCGCGAAACGCTGGACGCGCGTTCGATCCGCCGCGAAGCCGCGCCGGAATGGGACCACTACTTCACCGAAGTCGGCAAGGCGGCGAAGAAACTGCGCGACGCCGGCGTGAAGATCCAGACCGGCGGTCATGGCCAGTTGCAGGGGCTGTCCGAAAACTGGGAAATCTGGATGCTGGCCAAGAGCGGTTTCAGCAACTGGGAAGCGCTGCGCGCGGCGACGTACGACGGTGCGGACATGCTCGGCTTGTCGAAGCAGATCGGCTCGCTCGAACCGGGCAAGCGTGCGGACTTCGTCGTACTCAATACCAATCCGCTCGACAACATCCGCGCGACGATCGATACACGCTACGTCAGCGTCAACGGCCGCGTGTTCGATGTCGATGCGGACATGGCCGAGGTCGGCGGCAAGCAGCGCAAGGCGCCCGAGTTCTACTGGCAGCGCCATCGCGACGGTCATGCATTCGGCATCGAATACGGCCCGACCGCGATGTGCCATTGTCCGAAGTCGGAAGGGTGGCACGTGCATTGAAGCGATGCGCTCGTTGAATGTCAGGCGTATGCGGGACGTCGCGCAAGAACGCGACTTCCAACCGCGATCGCGAGCGCAAGCAGGATCAATATCGCCGCGACGGCGAACGTGGTGCGCATGCCGGCGGCAACCGCCGCCGGGGGCGCTGTCGTGATGTCGGCGGCCGCTGCAGCAAGTGCAAACACGGCGCCCATGACCGATGCACCGGTGATGAGGCCGAGGTTGCGCGACAGGTTGAGCATGCCGGACATGACACCGCGCTGGTCCGCGCGAATGCCGGTCATGATGGCCGTGTTGTTGGCCGCCTGAAACAACGCGTAACTCGCGGTCATCAGGACGATGGGCGCGATATAGCCGGCGATTCCGAATCGCTCCGGCGTCACGGACAGAAGGCAAGCGCCCGCCGCCATTCCGCCCAGTCCGACGAGGGTCATGTGGCGTGCGCCGAATCGATCCACGATGCGCCCAGCCGGCACGCCAGTCAGCGCTGCGACGAGTGGGCCGGCCGACAGGACAAGTCCGACCAGCGCCGCTTCGAGCCCGAGCGCACGCGATAGATAGAACGGCCCGACGACCAGGGTTGCCATCATCACCGTCGAGACGAGCGTGCTCATGGCGAGGCCTGCGCTCAACGCCAGATCACGGAACATCGCCAATCGGATCAATGGCGATACAGCCCTCCCCTCCGCCAATACGAACAAACCGACGCCACAGATTGCCGCTGACAGCAGGCCGACATTGAGCGGCCCAAAATGGCTGCCGCCGATCGTCATCGCGAACGCATAGGCCGCCAGCGAACAACCGAGGAGCAGCGTACCCAGTTTGTCGAAATCCGCACGATGCGTTTTCGACTCACGGCGATCGACGGGCAGGCTGCGATACGCGAGCACGAAATTCAGAAGGCCCAGCGGCACGTTGATGAGAAAGAGCGTTTGCCAGCCGAATTCCGCGATCAGGAAACCGCCGAGCGAGGGGCCCAGGGTGGTGCCGATTGCCGACATCGTTCCGAGCAGTCCCATCGCACTGCCCGTCCTTGCTCTCGGCACGGTCTCGCCGACAAAGGCAAGAGTGAGCGCCATCATGATCGCGGCGCCGATGCCCTGCATGGCGCGCGCGCCGATCAGCAACCACAGCGTGGGTGCCCCGACACACGCGATCGAGGCCACGGTGAACAGCGCGATGCCGGCGAGCAACAGGCGCCGACGCCCGATGATGTCGCCAAGCCGTCCAACGCTGACGATGAGCGTGGTGATGGCAAGAAGATACGCAAGGACGATCCACTGGACTTCTTG